>CASEIC010000001.1 GCA_949288045.1 uncultured Mycoplasma sp.
AATCAGATAAACGATTCATTAAATTAAAGATTAAATTAATTTTTTCAAGTTCTTTTTCACTAATGTTTGTAAATTGCATATAATGTAATTGTCCTTTCTTTGTTGGTTAAATTAATTTTACAAGGACAGCCAGGGAGAAATTCCTGGTTTTTTATTATTGGTATTTATTTTGGTAACTTTTTACTTATCATAATCAATCATTGTACACAATAAAATAATATATAATTCACTTATAGATTAGTGCTTATATTAAAAGGTAAAAGAGGAGTTTTGTGAAATTGAAAAAAACAATTTTATCAATAGGGGGGGGGATAGTTCTTTGTATTATTCCAACTTCTATTTCATGTAGCAAAAACAATTCATCATTCAAATTAAACGAAGAATTAAGAGAACAATTTGTTCCTTGGTATGAATCATTAACGAATGCGGCATGAAATAAAGATTCAAATGGTAATTATGAGAATTATCATTGCGATTCTGAACAGCAAGCAATTGGGTTGTATTCATGAAATGGGGGTACATTTTGAAATGAGGCTTTGCATAAAGGAAAAACTCCAACAAATGTTACACTAACTCTAAAAAATATGGATCGCTATAAGCCTCATGAAATTAGAGGTGAAGATTATAAATTAATTGACTCTGCCTTAGATAAAGCAACATATCCTGAAGATGGTGTTTTATATCACGGAGTTGAATACCAAGAAATTGAATTTTACGAGCAACTTAAAGATTTTATTGTTAAAACAAATAATGGTTATGATTATTCTAAAACAATAGGACAAACGATTCAATCATATGGTTGAATATCTACTACTCTTGACTATGAATATGCAAAGGGTTTTGCTGAAGATTGAAGACCTTCTTACGAAAACGAATGACCATCGGACATCCAAGAAAATAACCCTCTAAAAGAAAAAGCAATGTTTATCATTAATATTAAAAAGGGATATAAAGGCGCTGCTTATTTAGCAAATTTTGATTTTGCAGGATTTGGTACAGGTTCACAAGAAAATCAAGTTCTTTTGAAAAGAAATTGTAAATTCAAAATAAACAATGTCAAAAAAGAAAATGGAATAAATATGTTTTATGTTGATCTTGTAGATTGGTAATGTAGAATAGTTTGTGGAAAGTATCTTTCTCCTTACAGGGCTAGATACTTTTTTCTAGCTCTTAATTTGTACCATAGAATTATGGTAAATCAAATTCTTCTTGAAATATTATTTTAATTTGTTGATAGATTATTCCTCAATTTTGAACTCTAGAAGTTCATTTTGATACTTGATTTTGAATTGCAAGATATACAAGTTTTTCAAGTGATTTGACATTTGTAAAATTGTTTTTTGTTTTGGTAATTTTTCTTTATTGATTATTTTATTTCTTGATAAAAAACTACTTGAATCCACTACATAGTTAATTCCATTATATGTGTGCATAAATACAAAAAATGACCTATTATCTGGAGATTGAGATGTTTTGATATTTGAACCATTAACTTTTACAGAACCTCAAGAACTAAATTCATTTAAAAACATAAAATCAATTTGTCTTCCTTTTCATGTGGGAAAATTAATTCCTGTTATTCCTGAACTTGATCATGTAATTAATTTTGATAAATCAAATTTATCAGTTCCGCTTGAATTACTATTTGATATTCTTGAGTATTTTATTATAAGTTCTACATTTTGTCCTGATGAAATAGATGCTCCATTTCAGTTTTCAATTATTCCAGAAACAGGAATAGTGTTTTTACCTCAATTTGAAATTGATTTTGTTGCCGTTCCTTTTAAAGAAAATTCAATTGTGTTGAAATTATTGTTTTTCATCGAAATGGTTTTATTATTAAAATTATCATCACTAAATAATGTATCTAATAAAATTCTATTTATTAATGAGAATGTTCTAACAACTCCATATTCATTTAATTTTTGTCCTCTATTTGAAGAAGTTAGAAAAGATTTAATAACTGAACCCGTTGGAAAATTAAAATCATTTATTAATAATTCACTATCTGTAGGCATTGAATTTGTTGTTCAAGATTTTTGTTTAAAATCATTAAATGTGATTCATTTTGAAATAGAGGATTTTGATGAGCTTGAAGGATTTAATAAAGTTAATTCAAAAGTAAGTGCTCTTCCTTCATCATTTGGCAATAAATTGTATGATTCGATTTCAATGTTTGATTCTCAATCATAATCATCAGGCAATCTTCTATAGTTAAATATCATATTTTTATTGTTCAACACTTGTTGTTTTACTCAATCAACATTAACTTCACTTGAAAATCTGTTTGAATCGCCTAAGGGGAATCCTATTAATCCATCAATACCATCATTTATCTCAATGTTATAAGATATACCTTTTTTATACCCTGTAAATGTTAGTTCTCTACTTATTTGTTGATTAGTTGGGCTAGAGTTTGTTAATGTTACGTTAATTGATAATATCCCATTTTCTTCTTGTATAATGCTAGTAGAAAATCTAATGTTTGTATTTCAATCAAAATTAGGGTCTCAATTATCTGGAATAATAAAAACTTGTTCTTTGTTATTAATAATTTCTTGTTTTAACTCACTAGTAATATTTTTTTCAGATACAAATTTATTTGGATTTCCAAACGAAAAAACATCTTGATTTTGGAATTGAACATAATCAACATTTTGAATACTTGGATCTTTGAATTTTGTAAATGATAATGTTTTTTGAATTGTTTTATTTTCATGATTTGAATTATTTAAAATTAAATTAAAAAATAAAGATTTATTTTGATCATCTTTAGTTAGTGATTCAATTTTTATGTTTGTATCTCAATCAAAATCAAATGGAACATTTGAAAATGTAAAAACTGCTTCTTTATTATTTTTTATTTTTTTCTTAACTCAATTTTCATCGATTAACGAATCTGAAACTAATTTAGTTTGATCTCCATACACAAAAGAATCCTTATTTAGATTAAAACCAATTGTATATTCATAAGGAATTATTGTTTCGACAAAATTTAATGATATTTGTTTTGCTACAATTACCATTTTTGAATTAGATACTTCTAATTTCAATACATATGACCTTGCAACAGATGAAGTAAATGAAACTGTTTTGCTTGTTGTATTTGTTAATTTCAATGAAGTGTCATCACATGACCATTTATATAAGTAACTTTGATTATTTGGAGACACATTTGCACTTAACTTATATGTTTTATTTACATCATATGATGCTTCAGGTAAAATCTCAACTTGATAATCTTTTACTTGTAAATTTATAACCTTATTTGAAACTAATATTTTAGATTTAGAAGTGTCTTCATATACATTCAATGTTATTTTATATGATCCAGCTATAGTTGGATTTATGCTTATTTCATTTTTGTTTGCTGATGAAAGATTTAAAAGATTTGAGTCAGTTTGTCAATCAAAAAATGCAGTTGATAGTTGGGGGTTTAATGATGCTATGATTTTATATTCATTATTTATATAAAAGTCTTGATTAATTCCATTAAAAGTTACATCATATTTAATTTCTTCTTCTGTTGGTGAATCAATGGGTGGTGTTTCTGGATTATTAGAATTTGAACAAGAAATAACTAGAAACAATGGCGACACTATAAGTGGTGCGCTGCTTATTAATAAATTTTTTTTAAATTTCACAATTACTCTTTTCTAAACATTTAAATGTCTATATCTATTTTAATATATTTAATTATAAAGTTACTAATTTCATTACCAATAATTTCCTTGATTAATTAATTTTACCATTTATCATAAATTGAATATTTGATGAGTCTCATTACTTTCAATTAATTTGAAGTATTTTTCTAACTCTTGATTTGTTATTATTGATCCTAACCTATATT
>CASEIC010000002.1 GCA_949288045.1 uncultured Mycoplasma sp.
TGTTTATTTAATTATTGTTTTATAATATTTATTTGTATAAATTTAGAAAGGTTTTTATGAAATTAATTAAAGTAGAAGCTGAAGGATTTAAATCATTTGCTGACAAAATTAGTTTGTCTTTTGATGGTGGTGTTGCAGGTATAGTTGGTCCTAATGGTTCAGGTAAGTCAAATATAAATGATGCCATTAGATGAGTTTTAGGAGAACAATCTTCAAAAGCATTACGTGGTGACACAATGGAAGATGTTATTTTTTCTGGTTCAAAAACAGAAAAACCAATGAATAAATGTTCTGTAACACTAACTTTTGATAATAGTGATGGAGAAGTTTCGATTCCTCACAAAATATTTACAATTTCTCGGGTGCTTGAAAGAGGAAAAGGAAGTAATGTTTACTATATAAATGATCAAGTTGCAAGATTTAAAGATATTAGAGATATTGCATATGAATCAGGAATTTCAAAATCATCATTAGCTATTATTTCCCAAGGTACAGTTTCGGATATTGCTCAAGCTACACCAGAACAACGTAGAGGAATTATTGAAGATGCTGCTGGAACATCAAAATATAAATCTAAAAAAGTTGAAGCACAAAGAAAATTAGAAAAAACAACCGAAACCTTAGATAAAGTTAATACAGTTGTTGCTGAATTAGAAAAACAATTAAAACCATTAGAAAAACAATCAGAAAAAGCACAAATATATATGGCTAAAGCTAAAGAACTTAAAGATGTTGAAGTAGGGCTTTTAGTTCATGATTTATTACATTACAAAGAAAGAGTTGAAGTTTTAAGAAATGAAATTGATGGTTTCCAAGAAACAAAAGATGACTTGGAAGGAAAAATTTCAACAGATGAACAAAAGCTTGAAGATAATCTAGAGTATAAAAAACAACTTGATGAAGAAGTAATTGAACTAACAAAACAATTAGATGTTGTTAATGAAAAATTACATAGTCTAGAAGTGCAATTTAAAAATGAAGAAATGAAAAGAGAAATGATTATTTCAGGTCAAATTTCGTCAGCTTCAAAAGATAGAGTTGCAGCCATTAAAAAAGAATTAGAATCACTTTCATCACAAATTTCATTTGGTGAAAAATGAAAAGAGGAAACATCTCAAGATCTAGCAAATAAACGTAGAGAAATTGAAAAAATTGAAATGCAAATTGCTGAATTAAGAATGAGAGAAAACTCATCTAAAACAAAATTAATGAAAGCAAGATCTAAATTAGATGTTTTAAATGACTATAAAGAATCAAGATCTAATCTATTTAAAGGAACAAAAACAGTTTTAGATAATGCATCTTTATTTAAAGGTAAAATGCATGGAACTGTTGCTGATTTAATTCAAATACCAGAGAAATATATTGCAGCAATGGATTCTATATTACAAAATGCAGTTCAACACATCGTTGTTGATGATTCTGATGTTGCAGTTAAAATTATTGAGTTTTTAAAAGCTAATGATGGTGGTAGAGCAACATTTATTCCTTTAACATCAATTCAAGTTAAAGAAATTAAATCAGAGTATTTAGTGAGAGTTAAATCACAAGTTGGATTTATTGGTGTTGCTTCTGATTTAGTAACAATTGACAAAAAATTCCAAGTTTTAGTTGACTTTCTATTAGGTAATGTTATTGTTGTAGAAGATATAGAAGTTGCAAACAAAATTTCACATATGGTTGATAAAAAATACTTAGTTGTATCACTTGATGGTGACTTAATTAGACCAGGTGGTATTATGACTGGTGGTACAAAACAAACATCAAATATCTTAGGAATTGAAAATCAAATTGAGCAAATCAAATCAATTATTCCTCAACTAGAAGAAATTGTTTCACTTGCAAATCAAGATATTTCCAAACTTGAATCATTAAAGGGTGAAAAACAATCATTCATTGATCAAATTACAATTGAGTTTGTTAAAAACAATGAAAAACTTATTACAACAAAAGAAAAATTCTCATCATTAAAAGTTGAATATGAATCATCTTCAAATGAAAAATTCAATGAGAAAAATGTGCAATCGCTTGATACAGAATTAAATGAATGTAGATCTAAAAAATCAACATTATCTGCAACAATTAAATCTAAAAAAGATAAACTTGAAAAACTTACAAATGATATCAATCAAATTCAATCATCTAAAAAAGAATATGAAAAATCACTACGTTTAATTATTGAATCATATTCAGATAAGGCTACAGAAAAAACAAAAGCTGATTTCTATATCAATGATGCTACAAAACGTCTTTCAGAACATTATCAATTAACATTTGATTCAGCAAGAGAACAATTTAGATTATCACTTCCAGTTGAAGAAGCAAGACATATTGTTTCTACTTTAAAAACAGAAATTTCTGAACTTGGAAATGTTAATTTGGATGCTATTCAAATGTATCAAGAAATTAAAGAAAGACACGATGGAATTTACAAAGATAAAGAAGAACTTGAAGAAGCAAAAAGAATTATCAATGAAGCTATTGCTGAAATGGATAAAATCATCATTACCAGAATTAATGAAACAATGGATATTGTTAATGAAGAATTTAACAATGTCTTTAGAGAAATGTTTGGTGGTGGTGAAGCAAGAATATTCTTATTAGATCCAAATGATCCATTAGAATCAGGAATTGACATTAAAGCTCAACCTCCAGGTAAATCAGTTCAAAACTTAAAATTATTCTCAGGTGGAGAAAAATCATTAATTGCAATCTCATTATTATTTGCAATCATCAAAGCTAAACCATTACCTCTATGTATTTTGGATGAGGTTGAAGCTGCTCTTGATGAAGCAAATGTTGTTAGATTTGCAGAGTTCTTACAAAAACTTAAAAAAGATACACAGTTCATTGTTATTACTCACCGTCATGGAACAATGTCAAGAGTTGATCATTTATTTGGTGCAACAATGCAAAAACGTGGTGTTACATCATTCTTCTCTGTCGAGTTAGCAAAAGCAAAACAACTTGTTGATGAGTATACAGCAGAAGTTTAGAAGAATAACAAATATTTTTTTATTCTGCAAAAATATAATGAAAAATAGAATTCATTTTCTACTAAATTTAAGGAATGTTTTAAGGGGAATTTATGAAAAGTAAATGTACCGTTTCTATTTTCAACTCTTCTTCAAATTTGTCATATAAATACAAAAGAAGAGTAGAATCAACTCAGAAGGTTTTTGAAAAAAATAATATTGATATAAAGTTAGGAGAATTAACCTTCAAAAAAGGAAATTATAGAAGTGGGACAATAAAGGAAAGAGCAACCGAATTTAACAATCTTTTAAAACAATCAAACATAATGTTATCAATGATAGGTGGGTTTAATACTTCATCTATTCTTGAATATATAGATTATGAAAAAATTAAAAAAAATAATACAAAAGTTGTGGGATGTTCAGACACTACTGCACTTTTGTTAGCAATTTATAAAAAGACAAGAAAAATTGTTTATTATGGTCAAGCGTTTTTAATGTCGTATTTTGAACAAAAATACATTCAAGATTTTAATATGAATCAATTTATAAAAAATGTTATTAATGAATCTACAAATAAAATTACACTTCCTGAAAAAGTTACATACGAAAGAGTTGATTGATCTTTAAATAAAATTCAAGAAAAAAAATTGATAAAAAATAATGTTGAGTTTATTAATAAACCACAAGCCAAAATATTGTCAGGAAGATTAATAGGTGGCAATTTGAATACAATGTCTTCATTAATTGGAACTGACTTTATGCCCGAAATAAAAGATGGGGACATTTTATTTGTAGAAGATTCGCATATTAATGCATCTATGACAGAAAGAAACATTTCTGTTCTTAAAAATTCAGGCATTTTAAATAAAGTAAGTGCCATTATTATAGGTTTAATTGAATCTTATGATGATGAAGGATCAAAGAAAAAACACATAGATATTATTCGAGAATTTTTAGATAAAAAAATTCCTATTATCAATAAATTTCCTTGTTCTCACATTCAACCATCTATAATCTTAAAGATTGGAGCAATTTTAAAAATAGATTTTGAGAAAGAAACTTTTGAATATAAAGAATAAAAAAGCAAGACTACTTACTTGCTTTTTCTTTTCTTTTTTGCTCTTTTAATTCTTTTTTAATTCTTTTTTCTTGTCTCTTTTTTGCATCTAATCTTTTTTGTTTTTTTGTATTAATTCTTGACATGATTTCACCTTTAATTTAATATCTTTTACTACAAAATAAATATAACATAAATTATAAATAATAATTGATAATTTGTATTGCTTTGTTATGATGTTCACACATACATATATATAACAAAGTGTTTTTTTGATAAAATTTTATATCATATGATTGATTTTAAGGATAAAAATTATTATGAGATCCTAGGACTTAAAGAAACAGCAACAGCTGATCAAATAAAAAAAGCTTATAGATCCCAAGCAAAAAAATATCATCCAGATATCGCAAAAGACGGCGGTTCTAATAGTACTTTCAAAATAATTTATAAAGCTTATGAAATATTATCAAATTCTACAAGAAGAAAAAAATATGATATGTTTCTTGCTGGTGTTGATTATGATATATATGATTTTGATGATTTTGATGAGTTTGATCCAACTTGAATTGATGATTTAATTTCATCTAGCGCAAATGAAAATATTCCAATCATAATGAATAAATTTAAAAAATTAAGTACTCAAGAAAAATATGAAACTTGAGGTTATATTTGATTATCATTTTGACACTTGACAGATATTACTGTTGAGTTATTAGCAAGTGAAAAAATTTCTTTTTTTTTAGAAGCTCTCAACAAAGAAATTGATTTTACTTTTAAACTTCCATTGTTAAGTAGCATTGATAATGAAAGTAGAAAATCATATATAACATCAATTAACAATATTTTAGAAAGTATTGATGGGGCAGATTTGATTGATGCTATTAAATATATTGAAGAAGTTATTGATGCTGAAAATATTTTTGATGATGATATTTCTGTTATTCTTGCTTTTGATCAATATAGTAAAACTTTGTCTCTTCTTAGAAATATGGAAGCTTGTTTTGTAAGGGTAAAAGCATTAGAGGAAAGACACGGAAGCAAGAAATATTCATCTAAATTTATTAATTATTTAAAATCCAGAAAGAAATAATGAAAGTTGTTTTATAGTTGTAAAATTGAAATATGGTGAGAAAATATGCAGTCATTTAATTTTTGAACAAAGTGATTTGGTTTTCCAACAAAATTATTTTCTGATAAAGATTATTATGTTTTGTTGTGATCTCAATATTTAAAAAGAAGAGTAATTTTATTGTTAATAATGTTTGAGCTTTTTTTAATTTCTTCATTAATTATTTTTAGTATATTTTTATTCGCTTTTTTTTCATATTCTAATCTCCAATTAGGATTATATATATCTTTAATTTGTTTAGACATTTTTCCAATTATGTTTTTGTGTTATTTCTTTTTTTATGTACAAAATTGATAAACAAAATAATTTGATAAATTTAATTTTTATTTATGCTAACTGAATTATTTGTTTAACCTACACAATTCTTTTATTTTCTTTTGTTTATGTAAATTATGAAAGTGAGTTCATTGAAAAATATTTGGATGCATGATGTGCTTTTATTTTTTTAGAATTAATCATTCCATTAATATTACATGCTTTAATGTTAAATTCTGTTGTATATGCAACAAACATCTATTTAAATAAATTAGTAGATAATAAAAAATGAAATATAAACTTAATTAGTAAAAATGAATTTGAATCTAAATGGATTACTATTAAATTAGATTATTTTTATTGAGATAATAATGAACGTGTTTCTAACAACATTGAATTCATTGGTGTTGGAATCTCTAATTTTTCAAAAAGAAAAGAAGCAAAATATTTTTTTAAATCAGATAATAAGATATATAAGATTTCATTTTGTGATGAAAATTATTTTTGTTTATTTGGAAGCAATAAAAAAGAAGTAAATAATGAAATAATTAAATTAATTAGTTCATTCAATTAATATCCCATTTTTTCTTCATATTCATCTAAAGTTCCTCTAAAAATAAATGAGGAATCATTTTTAATTTCTAAAATAACATTCGATTCACGAATTAAGGCCCTATTGTATGTTGTAAATATTGCAACTGATGCATATTTGTTTATTGATTCAATAACAGCATCAATGCTTTCTGTGTCTAAGTGATCTAATGGTTGATCAAAAATAATTGCATTTGAATCAATTAACATCATTCTCGAAAACATCAATCTAGCTTTTTCTCCTCCTGATAATTTTTGGACATCTTTAAAAACAGTATCTCCACTAAATAACATTTTTCCTAAAAATGCTCTCATTCTTTGATCAGAAATATCTTTTCTTTCTTCTGTCTCGTTATGCACAGGTCATAATCTTAATCAATCAATCATTGGCATATCTTCTCTAAAATATTCAGAGTTGTCTGATGGGAAATATTCAGGCTTAATAGTAGAACCTCATTTAAATGAACCAGTAAAGTTTTTTTCTTTTCCAACAAGTATTTCTAAAAATTTTGTTTTTGCAATATCATCATCACCAATTACAGCAAGTTTATCTCCCGGTTTAAGAGAGAATGAAATGTTGTTAAATAGTTGTACTCCATTTGAGTCTTTATAACCTAATTTTTCAACTTCTAGGATTTGCTTACCAGGATTTTTTGTTACATCAAATCTAATAAATGGATATTTTCTAGTTGAAGGAACAATTTCTTCTAATTCAATTTTCTCTAAAGCTTTTTTTCTAGATGTTGCTTGTCTTGATTTTGAAGCATTAGCTGAAAACCGAGCAATGAATTGTTGAAGTTTTTCAATTTGTTCTTGCTTTTTCATATTTGATTGTTTTTGAAGTTCTGCCATTAATTGTGACGATTGTTTTCAAAATGAATAATTACCTGTAAACATTTTAGCTTTACCAAAATCAATATCAACAATATTTGTACATATTTCATCTAGGAAATCGCTATCATGAGAAACAACAATAACAATTTTTTCATAATCATTGATGAAGTTTATTAATCATTTAATTGATTTAAGATCTAAATGGTTTGTTGGTTCATCCATAATAAGAATATCAGGGTTACCAAATAATGCTTTTGCTAATAATACTTTAACTTTTTCTGTTGATTTCAAATCTTTCATTAAATAATTAAATTTTTCTTCTGGTATTCCTAATGCACTTAATAATATTTGGGCATCATTTTCTGCATTTCACCCGCCCATTTGACCAAATTGTTCTTCTAGTTCCGCAGCTTTAGCATAATCTTCTGCACTTGCGTTTGGATTCATATATATAGCATTTTTTTGTTCTTGAATTTTTGATAATTGTTCATTACCCATGATTACAAGTTCTGTAACATTTTTATCATTATATTTAAAGTGATCTTGTTCAAGTACTGAGATTCTTTGGTTTTTTTCAATATAAACTTCACCAGAAGTTGGTTCAACTTGTCCAGATAATATTTTTAAAAAAGTTGATTTCCCAGCACCATTAGCACCAATTATTCCGTATGTATTTCCTTCTGTGAATTTTAAATTTACATCTTGAAAAAGTTTTTTGTCTATAAATACTTTTGATAAATTTCTAACCTCAATCATTTAATCTCCTTAGATATAAGTAATTTATATTGTATATGAAATTTTGTTCCTAATTTTAGCAAATATATAAATTAGTTTTATAATGTAATCAAATGAAGAAACATATATTGTCTTGAGATTTTTTATATGCATGCATAACATGTTTATTTGGAGGACTTTTAGATGGATTTTCATTTGTATTTAAAGATAGAACATTATGTTTAATTCAGTCTGGTAATTTAGTTAAAAGTATAGTTGCATTTACAAATAACCAAATTCATGAAGGTCTGTTTTCTTTAATATTAGTTTTAGTTTTTTGTTTATTCATTTACTTATTTTATTTATTGATGTGTTTCTTAAAATCGAAGAACATAAATTTTCATTTTGTATTTATGCCACTTATAATGCTTTTACTTATTCCTTCATTTGTATGAAATTTTGATAATAACGATTATTTAAATTATAAAAATATAATAAGTTGTTCGTTCTTATCAATGATAGGTGCTATATCAATGATTTTATTTAGAAGTATTAGATTTAAATTTGATAACAAAATTATTTTTAATGCAGCAGTTATGTCAGGGAATATGAGATCAATGTCAACTTCTTTTGGTGATTTTACAATAACAAAAAATAAAGAACTTGGGTATCAAGGATTTTTCTTTTTTGTGATGATATTAATGTTTTCTTTTGGTGTTGCAATTTCATCATTATGTTTTGTATATGTAAAAGGTTCGTGAAATTTATATTCATTATTGATAATAATTTATTTGATTATTTTTTCAATGATTATTATTTTTCATTTTAGATATAAATGAATTAGAAACATAAAAACAAAACAAAGTGAAATAATTGAATAAAAAACCTTCCACATTTGGAAGGTATGCTTCATTAAAAATGATATGGTGCGCGAGGAGGGACTCGAACCCTCACACCAAAGGCACAAGTGCCTAAAACTTGCGTGTCTGCCAATTTCACCACTCGCGCAGCATAATTATCAAGTTTATTATTTTACTTAATAATTAAATTTTGTGGTGTCTCTTACAACAAATGGTACGCCCTAGAGGATTTGAACCTCTGACCCACTGGTTAAAAGCCAGTTGCTCTACCTGCTGAGCTAAGGGCGCTAATGGTGCCGACTATAGGACTCGAACCTACGACCTACTGATTACAAGTCAGTTGCTCTACCAACTGAGCTAAGTCGGCCTAAATGGTGGAAGTTAAGGGGCTCGAACCCATGACCCTCGCCTTGTAAGGGCGATGCTCTCCCAACTGAGCTAAACTTCCGTGGTGACCTATACGGGGATCGAACCCGTGTATCCACGGATGAAAACCGTGTGTGTTAACCGCTTCACCAATAGGCCATAAAATGGCGCCGACAACAGGGATTGAACCTGTGACCCACTGGTTAACAGCCAGTTGCTCTACCGCTGAGCTATGTCGGCATAAGCCATGCATTTTAATTAAAAATCAAAATGTTTTTTAATTATATAATATTGTTAAAAAATTATACATAATTTTTATACAAAACAAGTGAAAAGTTAAAGGAGAATTTGTGAAGTTAAAAAGAGTTTTGGCAATAAGTTCATTTGTGGCTACAACTTCTTTTGTACTTCCTGTTGTTTCATGTTCCAAGGATAATGATCAAACAACTACTTTTGTTAATCAATTAAAAGATAATCTTGATTCTATCATTGATAAAAATTTAAATGTTTTAAACAAATCTTTAGTATCAGTAAGAAATGATGTTGATACAAAGTCTTACAATCTTTTCAAAATTTTGAATGGTGAAAATGATTTATCCGTTTTTTTTGATATTAATACATCAAATTTAAATTATGATAGAGATAAATATGATTTATCAATAGAATTCACATATAACATTGTTGATTCATATGGGGAAACTTTTGAACCTTTATTATCATCTGATCAAAAAACAATTAATATTCCAGTTCTTGTTTGAATATATGATAAAGAATTAAAATTATCCATAACAAAATATATAAATTTATTTTCATTGTCAATTGAAGATTCGATAATTGATGATAGTGAAATTGAAGATTATTATCAAAATGAAGCAAAAAAAATTGTATTTAAATCATTTGATAATACTACTTATGAGTTTCAATCAGTACCATCATTAATGATTGATAAATATTTAGATTTTATTACTATTATTTCTTCTTCAAAAGATTGAATGAAAGGACCAAAATATAAATCATCAAGTAGTGATTTAGAAGATTGAAAAGGGAAAACACTTTCAGAAGTTTATTCAATTTCTGGAGCTATAAGTTCCCCTACTGATTTTGTATGACCACAAGATACATCATATAAATTTACTTATTCAATAAGTGACGCATATTTTTATGATAAAGATTGAAATTATGGAACATTCATTATGTCTTTCCAACTATCTTCAAATAATTTTGGAACATTATTAAATGATGCAAAAACCATCTATGGACTTTCATTTTCAAAAGAATATTCTTTTGTGTCAAAACAATGAAGTTTTGCTAGTCCATCAAGTTCAGATATTAGTGATTATGTAGATAATAATGAAAAAAAATTAACAACATTTATTGATGAAGAAGTAACAAACAATATTATGTTATATACTCCTAAATTTGTTTGAAATAATCACATTATAAAAGAGTGAAAGGTTGATGAAATAATTAAAGCATTCAATAATGGTGCAAAAATTTTTGATGCGCCAAGACCAATTGTTTATAAATTAAGTAATGGTCAAACAAGAAATATAAGATTTGTAATCGATAGTTTAAGTGCTGGAGATAATGAAAATTTAATTGTAGTTAGTGTTAAAGCTATTATTGATAATGGTAAATTGGAAGCAAGCAAGACATATTCAAAGACATTTAACAAATTAACTTTAGAATTTGAGTAAAAATAGCATAAAAATGTGCGAAAATGAACAAAAAACTATAGTTATTCTATGTGGAAAACTTTTTTTTCGATGCCATTTAGTTAAGTAAAAACTAGTGTTTTTTTAAAAAAACAAGAAAAAATTGATTTTTTTTAATGTTTTTTGAGTGAAATTTTATGAAAATATGGATTTTTTGTGTTTTTTGTAATAAAATTTTGTAGAACTCTTTAATTTTCAAGTTATTTAGTATTGTTTATTAGAAGTTCACGTTTCACATTGAAAAATATGTGGAACCTTGTTACTTTTTTGTAACATATTTTGCTTTTTATATAAATAAGGAGAATTTATGAGCAAAGATAAAAACACAAATGTAGCAGCTCAGGAAGCAAAAAAGGATGAAATTGTTGTTAAAGTAAACAACACTGATCCAAAACCTGAGGCACCTATTCAACTATCAGCTGTTGAAGCTAACAAAAAAGCAGCTCAAGAAATTGAAAAAGCAGACTCAATGAAAGTTGATGCTTCTTTATTAGGGCAACAAAAAGTTTCATTCCAAACAAAATCACAATCACAAGAAGGAAGAAAATTTGCTGGAACATTGTCATATGAAGATGTTTTATCTCAAACACAAGAGTTGGTAGATATCAAAAACACAAATATTGACTATGTTGCCGAAGAAGCTAGATTAAGAAGAGAAAAAATTGAAGGTTTAACAGAACATTTTAATGATTTAAATGCTAAACCTTTATCATCTGTTGATTCTTATGCAAACTATAATTTAGTTTTAAATAAATCAATTTGAAACTACAACGAAGTTGAACAAAGAAACACAAAAATGAAATTAATTGATTTAGCTCTTCAAACACATATTTATTTATATGATGGTGAAATTATTCCTTTGGATGAAGTAAAAGAATTATTAGAAAACTTTGTTGAAGCTGTTAAGGAAAACATTGTTGCTGGATACCCGGTTATCTTAAACTCTGCATTGATTGTTGACATTATTCGTTTTGATAAGTCAAAAATCATTCCTATAACAATTGCTAACCCTAAATTGATTCCACCTATTGGTGTTGTTGAATGACAATCATTTGTTAAAAATTCAGGAAAAAATCATTTAGTTATTGAAGCGTTCATTAAATTGTTAGATAATGCTTTATCAAATGGTCATGAATGTGAGTTCTTCCCAGAAACAATTATGGTTAGAAATGCATCAGGAATTACTTCATTA
The DNA here is from genome assembly GCA_949288045.1 of uncultured Mycoplasma sp. Taxonomy (GTDB): domain Bacteria; phylum Bacillota_I; class Bacilli_A; order Mycoplasmatales; family Metamycoplasmataceae; genus UBA710. Next base: position 11,695 of record CASEIC010000002.1, read on the forward strand.
TACGTTTCAGAAGCTGCAGCAGTAAACTTTAACTCATCAGTTCGTCCAACATCTCCAAAAAATAAAGAATAAAATAATTTTTCACAAATTATTTGTTTTTTATTCAAATTTAAATTCATTAACAATTTAAAAAAATAAGAAAAGGAGGTTGGTGATGAGTTATGTTCAAAAAAACATGAAGTTTCTAAAAGGAAGACAAAAGAACTTACAATTCTTTGAAACTTACTTAGATATTTCTAAATTACGTATATTACAACTTCTTAATGAAGAACAAAAAGCTCTTGAAGCTATTAAGATGATTAAATATACAAATTCAAAATTTTTAGAAGCAATCAATGCAAACTTCTTTAAAAATGAAAAAACTTTTATTGAACAAGTTGATTCAAACAGAAAATCAAAAGAAGAAATTTATTTCTTAGTTGATGCTAAAGAAAATGATGAATATGCTGAAGTAATGTATAAAAAACTTGAAGAAACTCTAGAAGCAAAAATCAAAAAAGGTGACTCAATTGTTACTATTGGTAATAGAGTTAACATGATTGCTCAAAAATTAGAGTTAAAAGTAATTCAACACTTCCCATATGAGTTATATGAAAATAACCAAAGTGATTTCATTAACAAAGTAGCTACAATTATTGAAGTAGGATTCAAAAATGGTATTTTTACAGATGCTACATTGATTGTTGCACAACAAAATCAAGACAATCGTGAATTAGTAATGAAAAAATTAGCACCATTTGAGATTTACTCAAAAGAAGATGATATTTATTCAGATTCTAAAGCAATTCAAAAAACAACAACTGCAGATTTTGATGATGTAAAACAAAACATTTTAAATGACTATTCAAAATATTTTAAAGATTTAAATATCAAAAAAATTTCTTGATTACCAAATGTTTCATTCTTCAAATTTAAATTAATTAAAGCAATCATTAAACAAAATATTGTTGAATTAAGTATTGTTGAGAAAATTCAAAGACTAAAACTTGAATTGACATTATTAGATGAGAAGAAAAACAAAATCAATGATGAATTAACAGTTGTTCAGCGTCTTGTAAATAGAGTAAGAAGAGAAAAAGAAACAGAATCATCAATTGTTCTATATTCGGCTTTCAAAGTTAGAAATTCGGGAACAAGTGTTCTTGATGAAGTTAGAAAGAAAAAAGAAGAAGATGATGCTCTTTATAGAAGACCTAAAGGAGGTGCAAGATAATGGCAAAATTATTATTAGCAACTTCTTCAGATCCGAAAATGTTAAATCGTTTCTTTAATGAAAGTAGTGATATTGTTAGAAAAGTTACAATAATTTCAGTTGATTATCCACCTATTGAAATTTATAACGGATCACATGCTGCATCAAAATCAAAAGCAGATAATAGTGTTTTCAACAAAAAACAAAATCAGGCAGTTATGTTTGATGTTGTGGGATTGATTGTTGATGTTGAATCAGCAAATGCAAAAAATAAATCATTAAACAATACTAAAAACAAAAACAGAGATGATGGTAAAAAGATATTTATTGTTGCCCATGAAGTTATGTTCATAATAAATGAAAATAACAAATTAATTTCAATTAATGGTAACTTTGATGTCTTGCCAGATGAACTAATTTCAAAAGTTTATACAAACTTCCCCGATCTTAAATCAGCTGATTTAAATGAGTTAGAAGAAATTCTAGAGCTATCGAGAGATGAAACAGCTATTAAAGCATTCTACAAATTAGGAAGTTACTTTACAGCTCAAAAATATGAAATTAATAATAATATCTTCAATTTAATGGAACACCAAGAACAAGCAGAAGCTGTTGCCAAAAAAGTACTACTTAAAAAAATGATAACTTGAGAAATCAGAAAGTAATAAGGAGAAATTATGAAAGAAAAAGAACTTACAATAATTTCTATCAAGGATGACATCATTGTTGTTGAAGGACAACACTCATATCAATTCCTTGAAGAAATTAAATTTGGAAAAGAAATTAACGGTATCGTTATTAAAGCTAATTACTACAGAGCATATGTTGCTCTTGTAGGTAAATCTACACAAGAATCAATTAAAGTTGGTGGAAAAGCATTTGCTACAGGTAAAGTATTCTCAGCTTCAATTCTAAATAACTTCTTTGGAGCAGTTATTGATGTTAATTCAAACATCATGATTGAAGGTAATCCAGTTGATATGGTTAAAGTGTTAACAACAAGATTTGTTCTTTCAGAAGCTAAACCTCTTTACACACGTAGAGAAGTTAACCAACCTTTACAAACAGGAACAGCAGCTATTGATGGTTTATTACCAATTGGTAGAGGACAAAAAGAATTAATTGTTGGAGATGCTGTTACAGGTAAAACATCAATTGCTGTTACAGCTCTAATTTCACAAGCAGATTCAAATGTGAAAAATATTTATGTTGCAATAGGTAAAAAACGTGAAGAATTAATTGAAATTAAAAATGTTTTACAATCACGTGGTGTATTACATAAAACAATTATTGTTGCAACAGCACCAGATGATTCAGCAGCTTCAAAATTCTTAGCACCTTATGTAGGAGCGTCAATTGCTGAATACTTACAAGAACAAGGTGAAGATGTTTTAGTTATCTTTGATGACTTATCTAACCATGCTGATGCATATAGAGAATTAGCACTTTCAACTGGATCAGCTCCAGGTCGTGAAGCTTTCCCAGGGGATATTTTCTATGTACATTCAAGATTGCTAGAAAGATGTGGAAGATATCAACCTGAATATGGTGGTGGTTCAATTACAATGATTCCTATTGCACAGACACTTGATGGTGATATTTCTGGATATATTCCAACAAACATTATTTCAATTACAGATGGTCAAATTTATACTTCAACAGATATCTTTAATGAAGGTAGAAGACCAGCTATTGAAATTTCAATTTCAGTTTCTCGTCTTGGTGGACAAGTTCAAACTAAATCAATGAGAAAAGCAACAGCAGGATTAAAAAACTTAATTTCAGAATATGAAAATTTCAAAAAATTTGCTTCATTTAATTCAAATATTTCTGAAAAAGATAGAGATACAATTGCTAAAGGAAAAGCATTTGAAATTCTAATTCAACAAGAAGAATATGAAGTAGTTTCTCTTGAAGTTACAACATTGCTATTTATGATGTTAAGAAATGGATACTTATCATTATTCTTCAATGAAGCTATGGAAAAATCTCTAGAATTATTTACAACACTAAAAGATGTAATCAAAGTATTCTTAACAAAAGATGTTCTTGGTAAAAAAATGGTTAAAATCGTTAATGAAAAAGATATTGATGATGAAGTTATTGGTTTATACATGACACATATTTTATTACCATTGATCAAATACCACTTGTTATCAGAAAATAAATGATTGAGAAACAATCCTGAATTTATTAAAACATTTAAAGACATCAGAAATGATGGTAGAGTTCTTCTAGCTTATGAAAGAAGAGGTCTAGAGAAAGGAATAGCATATGAAATCTAAAAAACCATTTAATGAAGTTTTCAAAACTTTAGCAGAAAAAAGAACATTTATTGAGCATTTTGATTTCATAAATTTACAAAAAGCTGCCAAAATTGGAAAAATTTCAACATCAAATATTAAAACTAAGCCAGAATTAGTTAAAAAAATTATGGCTTATGATCAAAAACACAAATTTATTATTTGTAAACAAATTTATATGAACCCTGAAGAATATGGTAAACCAGGTTTAGATGCTGTTTCTATTTTAAAAACAGCTGAAGTTAAAGTATCAAGTACTCCAAAAAGAGATAAAACAGCTACTTTAGTAATCAAAAAAACTGAGAAAAAAACTGCCTCAACTTCAAAAGCAGATAAAACAAAAACAGTTGAAATTAAAAAAGCTAAAACTCAAGAAGTTAAAGTGTCAAAAACACAAGAAACAAAAGTTTCTAAAACTCAAGAAGTTTCAAAATCAGCTTCAACACCTGCAAATGAAATGGCTTCTTCACAATACAAAATTTACACAATGGAAGAATTGGCTTTAATGTTAGAAGGACAATTAAATGTTATTGCTGACTATTTAAAAATTCCTGCTTCAGCAAGAAAAGATAAGCCATCAATTATTAAAGCAATTTTAGATGTTCAAAAATCAGATGACTTTAAAAATAAAAAAGATAACGCAGGTAAAAAATTTGATGCATCAAATCCTGTTAAACCTTTAGAACCAAAAGGATATGTAATCAAAGGAATTATTTCTGAAGTTAAATCTCAAGTTTATAAAATCCAAATTATCCAAGCTTCTGAAAAAGTTGCTATTGGATCAGTGTTTGAAGCAACAATGCCAAATGGTGATTTAAAAGTTCTAGAAGTTTCTGAAATTATTAATGATAAATTAGTTTCAGCATTCGTATTAGGATCAGAAGAAGGTTTATTTGTTGGACAAGAATTACGTTCAAAAAACCAACCATACTCAATTAAAATTTCTCCAAAAATTTTAGGAAGAGTTATTGACCCAGTTGGAAGAATTTTAGATAATCCAAAACATGAAACAGAAGGTAAACAATACGCTCCACTACATGTTACAGAAACAAAACAAAAAGATAGATATAAAATTATTCCTAAAACACAATTACTTGAAACAGGAATTAAAGTTATCGACTTATTAATCCCAATCGCAAAAGGTGGAAAAACAGGTCTACTTGGAGGTGCTGGGGTTGGTAAAACAGTTATCGTTCAAGAATTAATTAACACATTTATTAAACAACACGATGGACTTGCAGTATTTACAGGTATTGGGGAACGTATTCGTGAAGGGCATGAATTATGACAAGAAGCTAGAGAATTAGGATTCATGGACAAAACAACATTTGTTTTTGGTCAAATGAACGAAACTCCAGGTCTACGTCTAAGATCAGGATTTACAGGAGTTAAAGTTGCTGAATACTTCAGAAATAACTTAGGTAAATCAGTTCTATTATTCATGGACAACGTATTCCGTTATGTACAGGCTGGTATGGAGCTTTCAACACTTCTTGAAAGAACTCCTTCAACAGTTGGTTACCAACCAACACTTGTATCTGAAATGGGTAGATTACAAGAACGTATCAACTCATCATTAGATGGAGACATTACATCAATCCAAGCTATGTATATTCCAGCTGATGACTTTACAGATCCAGCTCCAGTTGCTACATTTGCTCACTTTGATTCAACAATCATCTTATCAAGACAATTAGCAGCACAAGGAATTTACCCAGCTATTGATCCATTAGCTTCATCATCAAAACTATTATCTGTTAAATTTACTTCAAAACGTCACATTCAAATAGCAAGAAATACAACACAAATTCTTCACAAATTAATTAAATTAGAAGAAATTATTAATGTTTTAGGATTTGATGCATTGATTGAATCAGATAAACAATTAGTTGAGACAGGAAGAAGATTAAGAAAATTCATGACTCAACCATTTACAATTGCTGAAAAATTCACAGGTACTGAAGGAAGATTTGTAAGACTTGAAGAAACATTAGATTCAGTTGAAGCTATTATCTCAGGACAATTTAATTACATTCCTGAATCAACATTTGCATTTGTTGGTGGTTTAGGTGAAGTTATTGAAAAATTCAATAAAACACAACAAGTAAACATTCAATCAGAATCAGTTCTAAAATAATTAATTGATTTTGTTAGATTTCAAACGCATATATAAAATAGAATCTCTATTTGTTAGAGGTTTTATTTTTATATAATTATTAGATAATGAAATTATCTAAGAAAAAACTTTTATTAATATCAACTTCAATATTATCAATTGCTCCAATATCAGCATTTGTGATTTCATGTAGCTCAAATGATGATGGAGATAAGGAACAAAAACCTCCTGTTGATGATGGAGATAAGCCGGGCGGTGACCAAAATAAACCTTCAGAACCAGATCAACCATCAATACCAACAAATGAATTGGGTGAATTGGTTGAAGCTAGGACTATAACAATTAAGTTAGCTAATCTTGATGCTCAACCTTCTGATGAAATTCTTAAAAAATATCAAAACAATATTAAAGAAATTTCTAAATTGTTCACATTGATTAACCAATCATCATATGAAAATATTTCATATCAATTAACAAAAGCCCCTATTATTGATTTTGATAATAGCAATATCAAAGTAACATTTAAATTTACAAATAATGAAAATAGTGAAACATATACAAAAACATTTACATTTACATATAGATTTGGTACAACCACAACTGAACAGTATTATGAAAATGTATATAATGCAATTGCTAATAATTTAAAATTGAATGAAACATACAATGAAACAAGATTAATTGATTTATTTAAACAATTTCAAACAAATACTAATTTTATAAATAATTGTTTACTAAAAGAAAGTGAAGTTTTAAAAAACATAATTGGAATAACATATAAAGTTACTATACCTTCTCAAACCCTTGACGCTTCACAATCAGATTCAAATTACTTGAGATTAACATTAAATATTTATAATAATTCTGTAACAGTGACACCACGTGTCCAAAATACATATTTAAGGATTGCAAATGATGATTTAAGAGACACCTTTACAATTGTTAATGATAATGATTTAAATAAAGAATCAATTAATCTAGTAAGTAATCAATATCTTGGTCAATTGTTTTTTAGATCGGAACAAAATCTTTCAAATGTTGAAATAAACTTTAATTTTTCAAATAAAGAAATAATTGGTGAAGTTGATTTTTCTAAGTTTCAAAGAATTGTTTTTAATTCAAGTTTTCAAAATAATAAAATAACTGCAATTAAATTTAACTCTAATGCAACTGTTGTTAATTTAAATAATAATAAGTTCAAAAACAATTACATTAAAGAAATTGATTTACCTTCTTCAGTTTCTAATTATTCATCTGATTGTTTTGATGATACTGTTAGTGTATATGGACTTCAAGCAATAATAGGAATAGATAGATTTTTTAATCAATCAACAAATGTTTTGGATTTAAGAAATATTTCTTCAAATAGTGAATTAAAAAATGTTTTTAACATAGTTTTAAATACTAATAAAAAAAGAGGTATTAATCAATTTGAAAAAATATATATGCCAAGATATGAATTTTCAGATGCAGACATTTTTAAAAAGTCAATAAATGTAAAAGAACTATATTTATATGATGATCAGGAAAATCCATATTATTTTGAAAGACGTTTAAGTTGAACGATTGAAAAAGTAATTGTACCTTCATCAATAATCAGATTGAGTCAAAGAGCTTTTGATAAGAAACCGTCATCAGTTGAAAGATCAATCAATTCTTCTATAAAGAATCTTGTTGTAAATAATACTTTAGAAATTAATGGACTCAAAGAATTTTCATATAAAGATTATGTTAATAATAATGAAGTGAAAGTAAATAATGATAATAATTTTATTTATGATATTGATGAATATTTACAATACTCGAATATTGGAATAACCACAATTAAATTTGATATCAATTTTGATATCAATGTTTCTACTTCGTCAGTTTCAAGTTTTTTATATGATAAAGAAATTATTTTTAGTTCAAATGTTAAAACCATTGACTATAGATTTTATTCTTCATTAAAATCAAACAATCAAAACATAACAAGAGAAAATGCTTTAGGTGATGCAATACAAAATGGCGTATTGTACTTATCAAGATTGTATGAAACAAATTCAAGTTTGTCAAATGTGTTGGTTGGCTATGAAACATTAATTAATACTATAAACACTTCTAATGTTAATACAATAAAATCAAGCACATTCAAAGAATTAAAGGGATGAGAAAAAATATCTATTACACTTGATAATTCGATTACAACAATAGAATCTAATGCTTTTAAAAATAGTGATATAAAAATACTTCAAAACAATTTTAATCCGACAAAAATAGAAACATATGCCTTTTCTAATTCAACAATTTCTGGAGATTTAGAATTTACAAATTTAACTTCATTAGGATCATATGCATTTTATAATTCAAAACAAATTGGAAGAGTTATTTTTAATAATATAGATTTGATTAATTCTTCATCGTTTTACGGATCCTCAATTACATATGGAGAATTTAATGCAGCAAAAAATATATATTCATCTGCATTTAGAAATTGCTCATCACTAGAACAAATTAAAATTGATAATGTATCTAGTTTTCAACATGCATCAAACGGTCCAGATCAAACTCATATTTTTTATGGATGTTCTAAATTATCATCAATAACATTATCACCATTAATTACTAAAATTCCTGATAATACTTTTTATGGATGCAAAGCATTAACTACATTTGATTTTTCAAACATTAAAACTATTGGTGCTTCATCATTTTATAATTCTGGCTTATCATCAATTGATTTATCGAATGTTGATGAAATAGGGAAACAAGCTTTTGCAAATTGTTCTTCATTAAGTGGAGATGTGAACTTTAAAGATAATGTTAAACTGGGAGAAAATATTTTTAATAATGTTTCAAATATTACTTCAGTCAATAATTTTGATTTATCAAAATACAAAATATCATTAACATTAGGACCTTCATTTAAATCTGTTTTTAAAAATATATCTATGAATGAAATTTATAAAGAAATTGGATATGATGAATCAACAAAAATATTGGATATGTCATCACTTAATATGTCCACCAAAATACTAAACTCTTTAAGATTGTTTTCAAATGAAATTAATAAAAATGACTCATTTGTATTTGAAAAAGTTGTTTTACCAAATGCAAGAGAAATCAATGATGAATTTGCTTCAATTTTTTCAAATAAAATAACTATAAATAGAATTGAGTGAGATTATGAAACTAAATCAGCATCTAAGTCTTTAGTATCTTTATTAGGAAATGCAAAGATAAATCTTGTACCATCAAACTTTTTAGTTGGAATGCAAACACTTCCGTCTGGTTTTTTAAATGGTTTAAATATTGAAAACAACACTCTTAATCTTTTAACTGTTTCAAAAGTTGGTTCAAATGCATTAAGATTTAATTCTCCTGTAACTTTCATAAATACAAATGTCTTGAATACAATTGATTCCAACGCATTTAATCAAAATGCAATAATAAATATTCCTGCAAATGTTAAGTTAAATAAAACATCATTCGGATCTTCGACTTCATCAATAATTAATAATCCATCATATAAAGTAACAAGAGAAAATATTTTTGATGGTTCTTCAATATTTTGAAACATTTATAATCAAGAAACTAAAACAATAGATCTTTCTAAAATAACCAATGCACAAGATTTAAATAAATATTCTGATATAGGTTCTTATTTAATTAATGGAGATGTTGAAACATTGATTCTTCCCAAACTTCCAATAATAAATTCGTCTTCTATTTTTTCGAATTTAGGAACTATAAAAAATATTGTTTTTAATAATGTTAATCAAGTGATTTTAAAAGGTGCATTTACAGGGACAACTATATTAAATAAACCATCTCAAGCAGATACTCATATATTACTTGATTTAGATAATTTCTTTACTTAATTTTTATTAAAAAAATGTTGATTTTTCCACATTTTTATCCACAAACTTAATATATATAATATATATATTAATTTTAAAAATAATATAAATTTGATATAATTTTTTGGATAAAAATAGTTAGGAGAAGAATATGGCATTCTTAGATGACGAAGAAGATAAAAAAGTAGATGATATTATCGATGAAGATGATGATTCAAAATATATGGGAAATACAGATGAATTAAAGGTTGTTTTCCAAGAAGAAAGTGAAGTTAAAAAAATAGTTGTAGAGGAAGAAGAAGAAATTATTCCGCAAGAAAATGAGGAATATCAAGTTCAATCTCAATTGATTAGTGAAGAAACAGAATTTTTAGCACCAGTTAACGTATCTCAAGAAATGAGAAAATCATTCCTTGAATATGCAATGAGTGTTATTGTTTCTCGTGCTCTTCCTGATGCTCGTGATGGGCTAAAACCTGTTCACCGTAGAATTCTTTATTCAATGTCAGAACTTGGAGTCACTTCATCGGATCCATTTAAAAAATCAGCCCGTATTGTTGGGGATGTTTTAGGGAAATACCACCCACATGGTGATTCAGCTATTTATGAATCTATGGTTCGTATGGCTCAAGATTTCTCATTAAGATACCCATTAATTGATGGACATGGTAACTTTGGTTCAATCGATGGTGATGAAGCAGCTGCTATGCGTTATACAGAAGCTAGAATGTCAAAAATCGCAAATGAGATGATCGACGGTCTTAAAAAGAACACAGTTGACTTTATTCCTAACTATGATGGTTCAGAATTAGAACCTCTTGTATTACCTGCTAGATTCCCTAATTTATTAATTTCAGGTTCAGTTGGTATTGCTGTTGGTATGGCTACAAATATTCCTCCACATAACTTAGGCGAAGTTATTGATGGGGTTATTGCTTTAGCTAGAAATCCTGAAATTACAATTGAAGAATTAATGCAATATGTTAAAGGTCCTGACTTTCCAACTGGAGCTATCATTTTAGGTAGAAAAGGTATTGTTGATGCTTATACAACAGGTCGTGGATCAATTATTACAAGATCTAAAACACATATTGAATTGCTAAAAAATGGTAAATCAAGAATTATTGTTACAGAAATTCCGTATGAAGTAAGAAAACCATTAATGATCGAAAAAATAGCAACCTTAGTAAAAGAAAAAAAAGTTGAAGGTATTACAGATCTTAGAGATGAAACTTCAAGAAAAGGAATTCGTGTTGTTATTGAACTAAGAAAAAATATTGTTCCTGAAGTTTTATTAAATCAATTATTTAAATTAACAAACCTACAAACAAATTATTCATGTAACATGATTGCTCTTGTTGATAATGAACCAAAATTATTAAATCTTAAAGATGCATTAAATGTTTACTTACAACATCAAATTAATGTTGTTTCAAGAAGAACACAATTTGATTTAGAAAAAGCAGAAGCAAGAGCTCACATTCTTGAAGGTTTAAAAATCGCTATTAACAATATTGATGAAATAATTAAAATAATTAGAAATTCAAAAACAGATGCTGAAGCTCAAGAAAAAATGCAAGCTCAATTTAATCTTTCTGAAAAACAATCAAAAGCAATTACAGAAATGAGATTAGGAAGATTAACAGGATTAGCTATTGAAAAAATGAATGAAGAACTTGAAGAATTAAATAAAGCTATTACTAACTTCAAAGAAATTCTTGCAGATAGAATAAAACTAATCCAATTAATTATTGATGAGTTAACAATCATCAAAGAAAAATATGGTGATGAACGTAGAACTGAAATTGATGTTAATAACTTTGGAGATATTTCAGATGAAGATCTAATTCCTGAAAAAAATATTATTATCACAATGAGTGCTAAAGGTTATGTAAAGAGGGTTCCTTTAATTGAGTATAAAGTTCAAAGAAGGGGTGGTGTTGGTTCTCAAACACAAACAACATATAGTGATGATGATGTTGCAAAAATTATTTCAACAACAACACATACTGACTTATTAGTATTTACCTCATATGGGAAAGTTTATAGATTAAGAGCTCATCAAATTCCCGAAATGTCAAAACAAGCAAAAGGAATTCCTTTCTTAAATTTAATTCAAATTGAAAAAGAAGAACGTGTAGTTTCATTATTAACAACTAATACATATAACGACGATGAGTACCTAGTAACAGTAACAAAACTTGGTATTATCAAAAGAACACCAATTGCTCAATATCAAAGAATTAACCGTAATGGAAAAATTGCTTTAAATATGCGTGAAGGTGATGAATTAATTAAAGCAATGAAAGTTAAAGAAAATGATGAAATCATTATCGGTGCTTCAAATGGTAAGGTTGTAAGATTCTCATTAGATCAAGTAAGACCTATGTCAAGAACTGCAACTGGTGTTACAGGTATGAGATTTGATGAAAATGAAAAAGCTAAAGTTATCGGTGCTTCAAATACATCAGAAGGTAAAATGGTTCTTTCAATTGGAGCAAATGGATTTGGTAAAAAAACAGAGCTTGAACAATATAGACAAACAAAACGTGGAGCAAAAGGTGTTAAATCAATTAATGCTGATAAATCAGGTGCTCTTGTTTATGTTGGTTTAGTAAATGGTAATGAAGATATCATGGTTGTTACAAATAAGGGTATTGCAATTAGAACAAGTTTAGAAACTGTTGCTGACACTTCAAGATCAACAAAAGGTGTTAAGGTTATTAGAATTGATGATGAAAAATCAAGAATTCAATCTGTTGCTGTTTTAGATGTTGAACAAATTGAAAAAGAAGTTGAGGAAGAAATTTCAAGAACACAAGAATTGATGTTACAAGGTCTTGCAAAAACTGGTGAAATTTCACTTGATAATTCACAACCACCAGTTTCAATTGATGATAATCAAATTGATAATATAGATGGAAGTGATGACCAAAATGAGTAATAAAAAAATCAAAGTTTTATTAGCTGGAACTCCTGTCTTTTCAGTTCAAACTTTTGGACAAATTATTGATAATTTTGAAGTAGTTGGGTTAATAGCACAACCAAGTAGACCATCAGGAAGGCTAAAAATTGTTATGGATCCTGCTACTGTAATGATGGCTAAAACAAAACGTTTAAAAAATATTTATCAACCTGAAAAAATATCAGATATATATAATGAGTTAAAAGATTTAGAATTTGATGTTTTAATAACAATGGCTTATGGTCAAATAATTCCAGAAAAAATTTTAAATTTGGCTAAAATAGGATCTTTCAATATTCATGGTTCTTTACTACCTAAATATAGAGGAGCATCTCCAATTCAATATGCAATTGCAAATGGTGATGAAAAAACAGGAATCACATTTATGGAGATGACTGCCAAAATGGATGCTGGTGATATTATATTTCAAGAAGAAATTATTATTAATGAAGATGATACATATGACACAATAGCAAATAAAATGTCAAAACTTTCATCTCAAAAAATTGTTAGTTGGTTAAATAAAATAGCAAATGGCGATTTTAAAAAAACTCCACAAGATGAATCACAAGTAACATTTAGTCCAAAAATCACAAAAGAAGAAGAAAGAATCCAATTTGATACTATTGAAAAAACAATTAATAAAATAAGATCACTTTCATCAAATCCTGGCGCTTATCTAATTTATTCACCAGATAGAAATTCTCAGTATTCAATGATTGAAAATACAAGATTAAAAATTTATAGAGTTTCAAGAACACACAAACCAAATGCAATTGAAATTAAATGTAAAGACGGAAGCATTTATGCAATTGATTTCCAATTTGAAGGAAGAAGAAGGGTAAGTGTTGATTAAATATGAAATCTAATCAATGTATTATTTTTGTTTTGAAAAATGATGAAAATTTTTTATCAGAAAATATTGGTAAGATTTTGAATCTTGAAAAAAAATATGATTTATATTTTGTAGTGAGAGAATCTAAAGATAGAACTTCAGAAATTTTAAAAATTAATAATTTTGTAAATATTGAATTAACCTATGATCCTGGTTATTATGATTCATTAAGAGTTGGTTTTGAATTTGTTAAAAATATGAAATATATTTCATGAATTGAATTTGGTGAAACAAAAAATATAAGTATTGATGAAATAAACAAATTAAATAATATTAATGAAGATTATGATTTTGAAAAATCTGTAATCTTTGCATCAAGATATTACACAAATAAACGTTCAAAAAAAAGAAAATTTTACATATACTTATCAATTTTCAAAAAAGTTATTGATCCATATTCAAGGTTAAGAATATATAATGAATCAACATTCGAATTATTAAAAAAAGAATTTGATTTTAAAATTGATCCAACTCATTTTTTAAACTTGTTGTATAAAAAACCAAACTACATAGAAGTAAAAACAATTTGTAAAAAAAATAAAATTACTAATAAAAGATTAAGAACTCATACTTCTATCAAATTTCAATTATTTATTTATTCAATTTTTGTTTTGCCATTTATTAAAAGATTTGGATTACATGAATATTAATAATATAATTATTAAACAATAACCTAAGGAGGGAAATATGGATAATTTTAATATTAATGAATGAACATCAATCATATTTCCGATTTTGTATTTATTATTTTCAATTATTTCATGTATTTGATTAGCAGCTGCATTTAGAAAAAAAATATTAACAACAAAATCTCTTGTAGTTTGAGTATTTATTAACGTATTATCTTTAACATTATCATCATACTTGGTAATAATTGCTTTTATTCATGCATTTAATTCTGATTTCCCATATGAAAAATTAAATTTTTTAGATTATATTGGTAAGCAATTATTTGGTATTCAAAAAAATTCATGAGTTATTTTATTAGGCGTGATTTTAATTTTTGTTTTAATTGTGATTTGCATTCATATTGCTGTTAAATTTAATGCTCAAAATCAAAAGATAAATGATTTAAATAGAAATTTAGCAATATTAAAAGGAAAAATTGCAATTGAAACTGAAGACTTAGAATTTAATACAGCAGAACTTTCTGCAGATGAATTAAAACTATTGTTAGAAGAACAATTTATTAAAGAAAAACTTAAATCAAAATATAAAGCAAAAATTGAAAAAGTGTCAATTGATAGTGATGTTACATTTGATACAAAAACATTAATGAATATTCGTGGATACAAAAATAATAAAACACAAGAAACATCAACAAGTCATACAAAAAAAAGAAGAGGTAAATAAAGTATGAGTAAATTAAATGAAAAAGATTTTATAAAGATGGCAAATAAGATTTATATTGATCCATCAAATGATGTTCTCGATTTTTTAAAATTAGAGTATGATCATATTGATAGAAATTTAGAAAATTTAAAAAAGATTGATGTATCAAATATTGATCCATTAACAAGAATTGCAAAACCCATTGATTTTTTAAGAGAAGATGAAGTTGATGAAACAATTATTTTAAAAAAAGAAATTGTTTTGCAAAATGCACAAGATAAAAATGATGATTATGTTGTTATAAAAAGGATATTGAAATAATGGAATATAAAAATAAAGGTAATTTTGAAGCTGCGCAAGAAGAATTAAGAAATGATAAAAATAATGCAGTAGCATCAATTTTTGATGTTGAAAATAAAAATGATGGAATTTTAAAAGATGTTGTATTTACTTTAAAAAACAATTATGCAAAGAAATTTGATTCAACTGATGCTTCTTCAAACATATTAACAGGATTTAACCCTGGATATAATGCAACAATTTTAAATAAATTAAATAAATATGGTGCAAAGATTGTTGCTACTACAAATCTAGATGAATTTGGTCTTGGTGGAACTGGTGAATATTCAAATCGCGGACTTGTTAAAAACCCATTAAATAATGATTATTATGTTGGTGGTTCATCATCTGGGTCTGCAGCAACATTTACAAAAAATATTGGTTTTGCTGTTGGATCAGATACAGGAGATTCGGTTAGACTTCCTGCATCAAATATAGGAGTAGTTGGTTTCAAACCATCATATGGAGCAGTTTCAAGATATGGTTTATTTTCATATGCATCATCAATGGACACTGTTGCTTGATTTACTCACAATGTTAATGATTCTATTATTCTTTCTCAAGTGTTATATGGTAGAGACAAAATGGATTTAACATCAATAGATGTAAAAATCAATAATGTTATTCTTTCTAAACCAAAAAAAGTTGCTATATTAAATTGTTTTGATAATTTAGAAGATTATGTTGCTATTTCTTACAAAGAATTAATTGAAAAATTAAAAAAAGATGGTGTAGAAGTTGAAATTATCGAACCAAATGTTGAATTATTAAATGTTGTTAAAACCGTGTATGAAGTAATTTCATTTTCAGAAGCTTCTTCAAATTTATCAAACCTTACTGGTGTTGGTTTTGGTGTGAGAAAAGATGGTAAAGATTGGGAAGAAATTTTTAAAAATACAAGAAGTGAAGGTTTTGGTTTAATGGTAAAGAGAAGACTTGCGCTTGGATCATATTTCTTAGAAAAACAAAATCAAGAAGAGTATTTTTTGAGATCACAGAAAGTAAGAAGATTGATTGCAAATTGATTTAACTCTATTTATGACAAATATGATTTTTTAATATATCCTTCTTCACCTTCAATTGCACCCAAATTTAATGAAAAAGTAAATAATGAAAAATATAAATATATGTCTTACATTTTAACTGCATCAAATTTGGTTGGATCTCCATCAATATGTATGAAATTAGGAACACATAACAATATGCCTTTTAATATTTCAATAGATGCAAAAATTTATGAAGATGAAAAACTATTATCAACAGCTTTATATTTAGAAAAATTAATAGGAGAAAATAATGATTAAAAATTTTGAATTAGTAATTGGAATAGAAATTCATTTAGAATTAAACACCAAAACAAAAATGTTTAGTGCTATTAAAAATGATTTTAATGGAGAACCAAACACTCTTGTTTCTCCGATTGATTTAGGTTATCCAGGAACACTTCCAACTATTAATAAAGAAGCTGTTGTAAAAGCTGTCAAACTAGCAAAAGCTTTGAATATGAAAATAGATAATGAATTGCATTTTGATCGTAAAAATTATTACTACACAGACTTACCTAAAGGATACCAAATAACCCAACAATTTAGACCTATTGGTTCAGAAGGAATAATTAAATTAGATTTGGGTAATTATAAAAAAGAAATAAGAATTGAAAGAATTCATTTAGAAGAAGATACGGCAAGACAATTACATAACGAACACGAAACATTAATAAATTACAATCGTGCTGGAGTTCCCTTGATTGAAATTGTTTCAAAACCAGATATTAGAACAAAAGAAGAAGCGGCTAAATATGTTGATTCAATAAGACAAATTGCAACATTTTTAGGTATTTCAGATGCTATAATGGCTGAAGGTTCATTAAGAGCAGATATTAATATGTCAATTAGAATGTTGGGTTCAAAAGACTTTGGAACAAAAGTTGAAATTAAAAACTTAAATTCATTAAATAATATTAAAAAAGCAATTGAATTTGAATATAACTTGCAAGTTAAAAAAATATTATCAAACGAGGAAATATTACAAGAAACAAAAAGATTTGATGAATCAACATTGCAAACCGTTTCATTAAGATCAAAAACTGATGCAGTTGATTATAAATATTTTCCTGATCCAAACATACCTATAATTAATTTGGATAAATCATGAATAGATTCAATTCAAATTCCAGAACTGCCAGAACAAATGAGACAAAGATATAAATCATTAAATGTTCCAGATAATTTTATTGAACAAATTATAAATAATATTGATTATTCAAAATTTATTGATTCAATTAATTATGCTGATGTTTCTCAATCAATTAAGGTTTTCTTTTCTGAAATAATTCCGCTTGAGAAAAAACTTGATTTATCAATTACAAAAATAAATATCAAACCATTAGATATTAAAAAATGTTTAGAACTACAAGAACAAGGTGAAATTTCAGGGAAACAATTAAAACAAATTATTCCAATGCTTGTTGATTTAGATTCATCTGTTGAACAACTAATTGAGAAACATGGATTAAAATTAATTTCAAATGCAAATATAATTAACAATTGAATAGAAGAAGTTAAATCAAAAAACCCAAATCTTTTAAATGACTATAAAACAAAAGAAGATGCAACAACAAAATTTGTTGCTGGTGAAATTATGAAACTCTCAAAAGGTCAAGCAAATCCAGTTATTGTAATGAAATTGATTAAAGAAAAATTGTCTAATTAGTTTTGATTGCTTTTAAGAATTTGATACTATATTTATCTTTTGATGAATATGAATGTTTGTATAGAGCATTGATAAAGTCTTTTATGTATTTTTCATATTCGAAGTTTTTAAAAAAATGATTATTAAATAATTTTTCTAAGAGTTTGGCAATATCACCAAATTTAATTATTTGGTAAATACCATTCATATTTGGATCTATATTATTTATTTCATTTTCAATATCATTGTATTTGTAATTTGGAGCAATTATGAAACAAAGTGGTTTTCTGTTAGTGTTTTCAATGCTTCATTTATAATATTTTGACAATTGAGAAATTTTGTTTTCTTTATCAACTCCATTTAAATTAGAATCAATTTTGTTTTCAATAATTACATTTATCTTATTTGAAGTTGCAAATATATCCATTCTTCCTTTATTTATTTTTTCTTCTCTTTTAATACTAAATTTAATTTCAAATATTTTCAAATTTGATAGTTTGCTTTTTGCAAATTCTTCAACAAAAAAATTTAAAGTATTTTTTCAATTGAAAATTTCAAATAATATATTTGTAAATATTTGTTCATTGTTTTGAGATAAAGAAAAATCTAAAAAAGTTTTTTGTTCATATAAATTAATTTGGTCAATATCATTTACTTTTGAAGGTTTGTAGATTTCAAGAGTTTTATTGTTAATTGATTCTTCTATTAATTTCTTAATATTATTATAGTCATCATAATTTTTATCATCAAATATATATCCCTTATTTCTTTGGAAGTTATAGTTAATTTTAATAGATAATGTAGAAATAGCCTTATACATCTTGCTCGCTTTAAAAGTTAAATGAAATTGGGTACCGTCATTTTCATTGAAGTATTTATATAAATATACATTGTTATATTTAATGTCTAATTTTTTAATTAGTTCTTTGTTCTTGTTAATATTTAGTTGTTTTTCTTTTTTGTTTGATTTTGTCAAATGATAGTTATGCAATTTTTCTTTCAATTCAATAACATATTTAATATTTAATTGATTATTTAAAAATTTGTCAGCTAATACTAAATACTTAACATTATATTTTTCTTTACCAGTTAATAAATTGTTATTACTTCCATCAATTCATATTTCATCAGGACAAATTCCATAAGGGATATTGTAAACATAGTGTTGAGAATTATCAGATAACAAAAAATTAATTATTTCATGTGCTATATTTGATTCATCATTTAGTCATTGTCCACTAAACATTTTGTTTAAAATTATTCCGTTTTTTAATTTCATAATTAATCCCAACAAATATTTTTAAAATCCAATATTTTTTTTCTCAATATTGCAAGAACCTTGTCAACATTAGGTTCTTTATTTTTTAATAAAAAATTATGAACTCTTGCATATTTAACAAGTTCTCCATATTTTCCATTTTCCTCTTCTTGATATTCAACACCCAATTCTTTAAATTTATCTTCATCTACTTTTTTTAATATATCAACAATGTTGTAATAAAACTCTTTATCATTTATTACTTCTTGTTTAATTAATCCACAAGCAACTAATTTAATTGCAGATTCTTGATCAATTAATTTTGGCATTAAAATTCCTGGAGTATCCAATAATTGAATATCACCAGCAGATATTCATTGTAATGATTTAGTAGTACCAGCAAAATTTGCAACTTTTGTTTTAGATGAATTAGATAATAAATTAATTAGTGTAGATTTACCTACATTAGGCATACCAATAACAAAGCATCTTAATCTTGGTTTTAATAATCCTTTTTCTTTATCTTTTTTTCTTTTGTTTTCAAGGATTTGATTCAATGTTTTTAATATTTTTTGTCTTGAGCTATTTTTTTTAAGATTAACAACAACACATTTATCATTTTCATTATTATATTTTGTTATTGTTTTTGCAACTTTATCTGAATTAGAATAATCACTTTTTGAGAAAACAAAAAGTCTTGGTTTGTTTGGTGCAATTAGATCTAAATCTTCATTATATGAACTAAGAGGAACTCGAGAATCAATTAATACAATAAAACAATCAACAATTGATTGTTTTTCTTTTATTTCTCTTAATGCTTTAGCCATATGTCCTGGGAATCAGTTAATGTAGTTCATATGTTCAATTATATATTAGTATTTTTTATTAAGGTTAGTTAAAAAAGTTAAATATAATATATTTATTATGAAAAAATTCAAAATTATATTTAGTTTTGCTTCAGTTTCATCTTTGGCATTATTATCACCTATTGTTACCCAGTCATGTTCAAAATCAAACTCAAATAGTGACTATGTACCAGATAAATTAAAACCTGAAGATTTAAAACCTGTAGAATCAATAGAAGATATATTCGGAGAAGTTAGTGAAGATAAAAAACAACAACAAATACCTGTTATTGATTCTTTTGTTGATAATAAAATGGAAATTGTAAACAACAATATTCAAAGAAATGTAAATAATAAAGAGTATGAAACAGAATTAATTACAAAATATGGTAGTCAAGGATTTAAATATCCTGCTTGAAATTACAATTATGAGTCTGGTGATAATAAATTTTTAACCTTAAATGACGGTTCGAAAATTGATATGATGCAGTTGGTTTATGAAGAAAGAACTCCCGATGGAAGAAAGTATAGTGATCCTTCGTTTATAAGGGAAGAAATTGAAAATGGTAATTTAAAAAAACACCCAATAGCAAATCAATTATTTGAATTCGGACTACAAGATTATCAAAAAGCAGTTGATAAGTTTTTTAGTCTTCAATCAACTCTTTTAGGGCCAACATCATTAGGATTATATGCTCCAGCGGGTGAGATAGTAACAATTAAATTTTCAAAACAAACATATGATCAAATGGTTAAACAAAATATTAACAATTTTGAGATTATTATTAATAATGCGTATTGAGATAATTATGAACCGGGAAATTCTGGACAAATTTCAAAAAGATATCCATTTATGCAATCAAGATTTACAATTAGAATAAGTGATATTGATACATCGGATTATAGTTATAAATTTGCAACTCCTTTTGGTGGAACAATAACTGCTTGAGTTTCATCTAAACTTAAGTCAAGTACTTATAATGATATTTATCCTTCATATAATAATTATGAATTTAATATTATTGGTGCTTGTGAAACTCTTACTTACAATCATGGAATTACAACTTATGATGAATGAAAAGATCAGTTAAGAAGAATAAAAAATGAAGAGATAACCTCGCCTGAGTTTTCATTAGATTTTTCTTATGGATCTTCTTGACTACCATTTACAGAAAAAAATAAAATTGCTGGAATTAATGTTGATGATGTAATCTATCCACAAGATGTCATGAGAAAATGAAATGATTTTCTTTTTGTGTCAGAATATTTTGCTTCAAGAGATAGAAATGTTGATGTTAGAAAGATTGACTTTAGATTTAATGACGACATTTGAGGTGGAGCTGGTGCATGAGGTGGTGGAAATAGATTATCAGCACCTGTTAGTTGAGGAGCAAATGCTTTTTTAAATGATATAGAATGAACTATTGGAAATAACTGAGGAACTTTCCATGAAATTAATCATAACTTTCAACAAGATGCCGCATTCTTCATAAAGAATACACATGGTGAAACAAATCAAGTAACTATTGCAGCAATGTCTTTATTGGGTGATGTTGGAAGGTGAAGAAATCCATATAACATAACTGGCGAGTATTCAACTGATGGTTGAAGAAGAATGGCAAATATGTACACAACCATTGAATTTATAAAAAATAATAATTATAATCAAAGCCAAGCAAATGAATGAGAATATCAGATATACAATTTATTACTTTACGCTATGGGATCATATAATTACATAGAATATGCAAGGCATGATATTGCTAATTCAAATGGTACATATGTTTATAATGGAAACACAATTCAAAAAGAAGGTGGATTCTATGAGATTATAGAACTTTCAGATTACATGAAATTGGATTTTTGACCAGCATTATCAAATTATTATCCAATATGACATGACGAAAATTCTTTATGAGGCCCAGATCATCAATGACCTTCTTCATACGACCAAGCAACTTCATATCAAAAAAACGAAATACAACGTTTAAGAGAAAATTATAAATCATTTGATTTCATAGGTAATATGTATGCAACAGGCTCATATCTATGAGATAACAATAAAAAAGATTATGTATACCAAAATGATATGAAACCAGCATATCAAATACCAGTAGGTAAATCTTATACATTTGATTTTGAAAAAGGTATTAATTGACTTGCAAATAATCCAAATTATCAATTTAGTTGATCTAAATTAGAATTTTCATCAAAAACAAAATTGGGTGGTTCACTAAAACTTGATCCAAAAAATAGTAAAAAATTAATTTATACACCTCCAAAAGGAGAAAATAATTTAGCACAAGATGATGAATTTGATATAGCAATAATTCCTGATAAATTTAAAGGTAGACCATCAAATTATGTAAGTAAATATAAATGAAAAATAAAAGTTAAACAAGTTGTTGATGCTCCAGTTGTTTCAATTTATAATGCATTTACATCAGATAATTTCAAACCAGAAGAAAATAATATTAATGGATATTTGAAATATATGTCTAATGATAAAAATATAATTTATGAATCTATCAATAAATTAAATTCACCAGTTATATCATCTACAAATGGAAAAGTTCAGACTGGTGCTAGATTGAGATTTAATTTTATTGCTCCAGAAACAGGATCATATAAATTTAGATTTAAACATCCAAAAGATTGTGTTGTTGTTGATAGAAGAAAATTAGATGATTCGTATAAAGTTACATCAATTGCAGATCCGAATATTATCTATTATTCTTATGTTAAAAATATGGACAAATGAAGTGAAATGGGAATTAGTTTAAATTTATCAAAAGGAGATATTATTCCT
This sequence comes from uncultured Mycoplasma sp., assembly GCA_949288045.1. Classification (GTDB taxonomy): domain Bacteria; phylum Bacillota_I; class Bacilli_A; order Mycoplasmatales; family Metamycoplasmataceae; genus UBA710. The sequence goes on from CASEIC010000002.1 coordinate 34,279, forward strand.
TTAGAAATTTTTATTCAAAATTTTGGAGGATCTGGGGGACTATCATTTTATATGGATACATTATTTAATAATCAAGAAGATAAGGTTGATCTTTCAAAAAATATTGTTTGTCCAAATGCAAGTGAATTAGTTTCAAATCCGGCAGATCTTTTAACAGATAAATATAGATATAAATCAAGAGTAATAGATTACAATTATTTTCAAACTTCAATGTTTGGTCAAAATGTTTCAAGAGAATTCAAAATGGTTGATCTAAATGCTTATAATTTCAGACCTTTAAGTTCTAATGTTCCTGAATGAAAAGCAAATAATTTAAAAGAGTTTGATCAAAACTATTGCGAAGTTTGATCAAAAGATCCAGTTGAAGTTCAAGTAGAATTTAATCAAGAAACATCAATAAATGGTATTACTTTTTATCATAGAACAAATAATTGAACTGATAGAAGACCTACTTGAATGACTATAACAAATGGTGAGACTAATGAAATCATTTATGATGGAGAGTATGCTGCTCAATTTAATGATTATAGTGCAGAAAAATCTCTATTTAATTTTGATAAACAAATTACAATTAAAAAATTAAACTTCAAATTTATTAATGAAACTTTTGGTGATTGTGTTGTTTTAGATGCTATTAAATTTAACAAAGAACGAATTGTTCAAACTAATAAAGTCATTGCTTCAAATGATTCAAAAATAAGACCATATGGAAATTGAACATATATTAAGAATGGATCAGAAAATGTTTCAACTATAAATGGAACATCATTAAAATCGTTGAATAGTGGTGATTTTATTTCTTTTGATTTATTCGCTCAAGGATTTGATATTGTTGGACAAAAAGCTCCATCAAATTCTATTTTTGATGTTTATATTAATGATAAATTGGTCCAAACAGTAGATACATCATCTCCATCTAAACAAATGGGTCAAATTTTATTTAGTTACACAATTGAAAATGGTTCAATTGCTGGTGAAATGATGAGAATAAAAATTGTTAATAAATCAAATAAACCACTATATATTGATTATTTCCAAACATATGGAACAGATGTCTTTGTTTACTAATTAAAAAAGGCAATAAAAATGGAACATGTGTTCCATTTATTTTTGAATTTCTTTTTATTATTTATTATTTGGATCAACAAACACAGAACCAGTATTTTCTTTGTGGGTAGGTTTAATTTCTGCTTGCTGTGTTGATGTTTGTGTTTGGTTAATTTCTTTTGTTGGTCTTCCAAAAATATTTCTTTTTGGTCCAGCAGTTCAAGCATTTCATTGAACTTCTTCTGCATTTACTAATTCAATCATTCTAAAATCATATTGAACAATTGGATCAAGTTCTGCTAATTCTTCATCTTTCAAGTCATTAATTAAAAATGTGTAGTTGAAGTTGGGGAAGATTGAACAAATTAAATTAATTAGTTGCAAGTTTAATCATCTTGGTCCTGCAGCACCTTGTGCTTCAAAATTTTGCATAACAAGAATTTGTTGATTTTTTTCTTCTTTAAATTTTTTTGTGTTTTTGATTAAGAATCTTAATTTTAAACATCATGATATTTTTTTCTCTACATATGCTTGTAATGATAATGGTTTATTTTTCTTTCTAATAGCAAAGAAGATAACAAGTCAAAATATTGCCGGAACCCCTACAATAATTGCCGGAACCCCAATACCAATTAATGATGCTTGTAAAGCTTTCATAGCATTAGCATCAATTTTACTTGTTACAAACCCCATTATAACTGGAATTAATGTTCCAATAACACCCAAAGTTAGAATTATGAACACAATTAAACATAACACACAAAAGAAATCAAATAATTTTACAGATCATGGTTGTCCATTTGCAATTCCTGGATCATGTTTAAAGTTTGATGATTTAAACATGATTTTTATTAGCCAAGCCATAAATCTAGATTTTCTTGATAAATTTGTGTCTAAATATTCATTTAATAGTGTATAAAAACGATCCCCTGAATAGAAATTACCAATTGTAATTTTTTTAGCTTTTTGATTAGATATATCTAATCCTTTTGCTTTAACTAAGATTTTAGCCATCTTTTTCCTTTCAAAAATTTTTAAATATATTATGAAATTCTAAATGAAAAAATTTTTTTAATGTTAAATTAAAAAATAATAATAATTGCAACAAAATTGAGAAAAAACAAAAATATAGTAATAAAATTAGTTGTGAAAAATTTTTTTTAAGGAGAACAATATGTCAGCAATTATTGAAGTTCATGCAAGAGAGGTGTTGGATTCACGTGGTAATCCAACAGTTCAAGTTGAAGTAAGATCAGAATTTGGAGGATTTGGTTCAGCAATCGTTCCTTCTGGTGCTTCAACAGGTACAAGAGAAGCTCTTGAATTGAGAGACCAAAATTCAGCAAAATATAAAGATAACTGATTTGGTGGAAAAGGAGTTATGTTAGCAGTTGATAATGTTAATAACAAAATTGCTCCTGAATTGATTGGTATGGAAGTAACAGATCAAAGATTAATTGATGAAATTATGATTGATTTAGATGGTACACCTACAAAATCAAAATTAGGTGCAAATGCAATCCTTGGTGTTTCATTAGCTGTTGCTAAATGTGCTGCAGATGAGTTGGGAATTCCTCTATACAGATACATTGGTGGAACAAATGCTAGAGTATTACCTTTACCAATGTTAAATGTTATTAATGGTGGAGAACACGCATCAAACACACTAGATTTCCAAGAATTTATGATTATGCCGGTTGGAGCTAAAACATTTAGAGAAGCTTTACAAATGGCTAATAAAGTATTCCACACACTAGCTAAATTACTTAAAAAAGCTGGTCATGGGACACAAGTTGGTGATGAAGGTGGATTTGCTCCAAACTTAAAATCACATGAAGAAGCATTAGACTTTTTAGTAAACGCTATTAAAGAAGCGGGATTTAAACCAGCTCTTAAAGGTGATAAAGCAGTTTCAATTGCAATGGATGCAGCTTCATCAGAACTTTATGACACAAAAACTAAAAAATATACATTTGGAAAACTAGAAGCAGCTATTAAAGCTAAAAAACCAGGATTTGAAAATTTAAAAACAAAAACAACATTTACATCATCAGAATTAATTGAGTACTATAGAAATCTATTTAAAAAATACCCAATCATTTCAGTAGAAGATGGTTTTGCAGAACAAGATTGAGATGGATTCAAAAAAATGAATGATGCTTTTGGTTCTGAAAAACAAATTATGGGAGATGACTTAACTGTTACAAATAAAGCAATATTAACAGAAGCTGTTAAAAAAGGAACAATCAATTCAATTCTTATTAAGTTAAACCAAATTGGTACATTATCAGAAACATTAGACACAATTGAATTAGCACACAAATCAAACATGACAGCAGTTGTATCACACCGTTCAGGAGAATCTGAAGATACAACAATTGCTGACTTAGCAGTTGCATTGAATACAGGACAAATTAAAACAGGTTCAATGTCAAGAACAGATAGAATTGCTAAATACAATAGATTGTTAGCTATTGAAGAAGAATTAGGTTCAGTTGCAGTATTTCTAGGAGCAAAAGCATTCCATAATATTGGATGACATGTTCACTGTGATTCATGTACAAAAACAACATCATCTAAAACAGCTAAAAAATCAAAAAAATAATGCTATTAATTTAGTAAAATAATAAATACGATTTGTTTATATTATTTATTCAAAGCAATAATTAATTTAAATGAATTAAAATTCAAACAAAATAAGAAAGGAAAAAATATGGCAAAAGAAAATTTTGACAGAAGTAAACCGCATGTTAACATTGGTACTATTGGTCACGTTGACCATGGGAAAACAACTTTAACTGCAGCTATTGCTTCTACATTAGCTAAAAAAGGATTAGCTGAAGCTAAAGATTATGCTTCAATTGATAACGCACCAGAGGAAAAAGCTCGTGGTATAACAATCAACACATCACACATTGAGTACGAAACAGAAAAAAGACACTATGCTCACGTTGACTGTCCAGGTCACGCTGACTATGTTAAAAACATGATTACTGGGGCTGCTCAAATGGATGGAGCTATCTTAGTTGTTGCTGCAACAGATGGTCCTATGCCTCAAACAAGAGAACATATTCTTTTATCAAAACAAGTTGGAGTTCCAAAAATTGTTGTTTTCTTAAACAAAATTGATATGTTAGGTTCACCAGCAGAAGCTGCTGAAATTACAGAACTTGTTGAACTTGAAGTTAGAGGATTATTATCTGAATATGGATTTGATGGAGACAATGCACCTATTATTAAAGGTTCAGCTTTAAAAGCTCTTGAAGGTAATGCTGAATATGAAAAATTCATTTTTGAATTGATGGATGCAGTTGACTCATATATCGATACTCCTGCTCGTGAATCAGATAAACCATTCTTAATGGCTGTTGAAGATGTGTTCACAATTACAGGGCGTGGAACAGTTGCAACAGGTAGAGTTGAACGTGGAACTCTAAAACTAAATGAAGAAGTTGAAATTGTTGGAATTAGAGACACTAAAAAAACAGTTGTTACAGGTATTGAGATGTTCAGAAAAAATCTTGATGCTGCTATGGCTGGAGATAATGCAGGTCTTCTATTAAGAGGGGTTGCTAAAGAAGAAATCGAAAGAGGACAAGTATTAGCAAAACCAGGAACAATTGTTCCTCATAAAAAATTTGAAGCTGCAGTTTATGCTCTTAAAAAAGAAGAAGGTGGACGTCACACACCAATCTTTAAAAACAATAAACCACAGTTCTACTTCAGAACAACAGATGTTACAGGTGGTATTGAATTACCTGCTGGAACAGAAATGGTTACACCGGGGGACAATGTTAACTTAACAGTTGACTTGATTTACCCAGTTGCTATTGAAGAAGGAACAAAATTCTCAATTAGAGAAGGTGGAAGAACTGTTGGTGCTGGATCAGTAACAAAAGTTATCCAATAATTTTAATAACACTTTAATTTAATAATAAATACCGAGGTTGAAATGAACAATAAAAAAACCATTGATCAAGTTGATTTAAAAGACAAAACAGTCATCATTAGAGTTGATTTTAATGTTCCTATGAAGGATAAAAAAATCACAAATACAAAAAGAATTGAAGCTGCAATTCCTACAATTGAAAAAGCCTACAAATCAGGTGGTAAAGTAGTATTGCTTTCACATTTGGGTAGAATTAAAGAAGAAGCAGATAAAGCTAAAAAATCTTTAAGACCAGTTGCTGCTGAGTTATCTAGATTTTTAGGAGGAAAACAAGTTAAATTTATTCCTGAAACATCTGGTGAAGTTGTTAAAGAAGCAGTTAAAGCAATGAAACCAGGTGACATTATTATGCTTGAAAATACTAGATTTGAGGATTTAAAAGATAAAGCTGAATCTAAAAATTCTCCAAAATTAGGTAAGTTTTGAGCTTCACTTGGAGATGTATTTGTGAATGATGCATTTGGTACATCACATAGATCGCATGCTTCGAATGTTGGTATTGCTTCAAATATAGCTGAATCATGTATTGGATATCTTGTTGAACAAGAAATTAAAATGATTAACAAAGCTATACAAAATCCAGCAAGACCTGCTATCGCTATCATTGGTGGAGCAAAAGTTTCAGATAAAATTCAAACAATTGCTCATTTGATTAATAATGTAGATAGAGTTATCATCGGTGGTGGAATGGCATTTACATTCTGAAAAGCACAAGGACTTGAAACAGGTAATTCTTTAGTTGAAGATGATCAAATTAAATTAGCTAAAGATTATTTAAAAAAATATCAAGAAAAAATTGTTTTACCAGTTGATGCTGCCTTATCGCCAGCATTTGAAGATAAAACACCTACATTTAATGAATACAATCCATTATATGTTCCAAAAGGATATATGGGATTAGATATAGGTCCTAAATCAATAGCTTTATTTAAAAAAGTTCTACAAGGAGCAAAAACAGTTATTTGAAACGGTCCTTTAGGTGTTTGTGAATTTAAAAATTATGAAAAAGGTACATTAGAAGTAGCTAAAACAATTTCTCAATTGCCAGGAGCTTATACAATTGTTGGTGGTGGAGATTCAGTTGCTGCTATTACTCAACTTGGACTAGAATCAAAATTCTCACACATTTCAACAGGTGGTGGTGCATGTTTAGCTATGTTAGAAGGTAAACCACTTCCAGGTATTGTTGCAATTCAAGATAAAAATAAATAATTGAATTGTTAATTATAGAATAAACTTAGAACAAAACTTTTAATAGTTTTGTTTTTTTCTTTTTTGTATATTTGTTATAATTTTTATAAAATTATAACATTGTAAAAAATCTAAAAGGTAAAGGGAAAAAATGTCAAATCAATATTCAGCAGATAGTATTCAGGTTCTTGAAGGTCTTGAACCTGTTAGAAAAAGACCGGGGATGTATATTGGTACAACTGGAAAAAAAGGATTACATCATTTGGTGTGAGAAATTGTTGATAACTCAATAGATGAAGCAATGGCGGGTTTTGCTTCAATTGTATCAATTGAAATTGGTAAAGATGGCTATGTAACAATTTCAGATAACGGTCGTGGAATACCTACAGACATTCACCCTAAAACAGGTTTATCAACAGTTGAAACAGTTTTAACAGTATTGCATGCTGGTGGGAAATTCGACTCTGAAACATATAAAGTTTCAGGGGGTTTACACGGAGTTGGTGCTTCAGTTGTTAATGCTCTTTCAACACACCTAAAAGTTTGGGTAAAAAGAAACGGTAGTTTACACTTTATGGAATTCAAAGATGGTGGTCGTCGTGTTGAACAAATTAAAGTTATTGACCAAGTTGAACCAAATGACACAGGTACAACAATTTCATTCCACCCTGACTTTACAATTATGGAACCTAATGAATTTGATTTTATTGTTATTGCAGATAGAGCAAAACAAATCGCTTACTTAAATAAGGGAATAACAATTACAGTTAGTGATTTAAGACCTGAAAAACCACTTAAAAAAGAGTTTCACTTTGAAGGTGGTATTGTTGAATATGTTAAAGAATTAAATAGAGGAAAACAATTAATTCATGATGAAATAATTTATGCAGAAGGATCTGTTAAAGGTGATGCGGGTAATGTTTTAGTTGAAGTTGCAATGCAATACAATCAAGGGTACCAACCAAATGTTGTTTCATATGCTAACAACATTTCTACAATTGAAGGCGGAACACATGAACAAGGTTTCACAGATGCTTTAACAAGAATTTTGAATAATTATGCAGGGCAATATAAACTATTTAAAACTGAAGAAGAAAAATTAACAAGAGAAGATGTTAAAGAAGGTTTAACAGCAATTATTTCAGTTAAACATGTTGATCCTATTTTTGAAGGACAAACAAAATCAAAATTAGGTAATAAAGATGCAAGATTTGCGGTTAATAAAACACTATCTCAAACATTGGAAAGATTCTTAGCAGAAAACCCAGAACAAGCTAAACAAATTGTTGAAAAAGCTGTTCTTGCTCAAAGAGCAAGATTTGCTGCTACAACAGCTAGAGAAACTACACGTAAAAAAGCTTTATTTGATGGAAATTCATTACCAGGTAAATTAGCTGATTGTTCATCAAAAAATGCTGAAATTTGTGAATTGTACATTGTCGAAGGGAACTCAGCTGGTGGGTCAGCAAAAATGGGTAGAGATAGAGAAACACAGGCTATCTTACCATTAAGAGGTAAAGTAATTAATGCTGAAAAAGCAAGAATTGATAAAGTATTTGAAAATGCAGAAATTGCTTCAATTATTACGGCTTTAGGTACAGGGGTTGGTCCTGAAACAAATGTAAATAAATTAAGATATCATAAAGTTATTATTATGACTGACGCCGATGTCGATGGTTCTCATATTAGAACATTATTATTAACATTCTTCTACCGTTACTTAAAACCTTTAATTGAATATGGATTTGTTTATATTGCTCAACCCCCACTATACAAAATTTCATATGGTAAAACATTTGAATATGCTTATAATGATGAACAAAAAGATGAAATTGTAAAAAGAATTGAAGAAGCAAACCCAAATCAAAAAATAGGTATTCAGAGATACAAAGGGTTAGGAGAAATGAATCCAGAACAATTGTGAGAAACAACAATGGATCCAAATGCAAGAAAAATGTTACAAGTTCAAATCGAAGATGCAGCTATTGCAGATCAAGTATTTTCAGTATTAATGGGTGATGATGTTGAACCTCGTAGAGAGTTTATTGAAGAGAATGCAAAATATGTAAAAGATATAGATTTTTAGTAAATTTAGTATAATTCTTAGAAATTAATTTGTAATTTAGAATTTAGAAATTTAAAAAGGAATTCTTATGGAAACAAAACGTAAAAGACTATCAATTGTTGTTTATTGTAATGGTAATTTTGATGAAACAAAAGAAACTTTTTATTCAATAATTGATCAAAATATGTCACATTTGTTTTTTGATGTGTATGTTTTAAATGACAATGCAAATAAAAAATTTACTAAACAAATTAGTGATTTTATTAAGAAAGAAGAGCTTTTAAATTTCCAAATTTATTCATTTGAATATTACACAGGGATGCCTTTAACTTTTGATTTTTTAATTAAAAACAATGTCATTAAATCTAAATATGTTACTTTAATAAAATCTGGTGATGTTTTTGCTGATAAATTCTTTAATTATTTTATGGACGAATTATATCCTTTGGATAATGATTTATATATTTTTGATTTAAAAGATGAATTGATTATTCCAAAAGAAAAAATTAGTGAAGAAACAGGTAAAAATTACACAATGTCTAAATCAAAAATTATTAATGCATCAATTCCATCGGGTGCAATTACACAAGATGAAGCATTTGTTACAAAACCAATTTTTCTTGGAAAAATATGAAGAACCGATTGTGTAAGATATTTAAAACTTGATGATGAAAAGATTTTATACCAAGATATTTTCATGTATATTCAATTATTAATGTATACAACAAAGATAAGATATGAAAATAAATATGCCGGTACTGTAAGAAGAAAATCTTGATTACCTAAAACTTTAGATAAAAAGAGAATTGAATTACTCACAAACACATTGAATAAAATGGTTTCAAGAAATCCATATGTAAATGGTCATGTTTTACAATTATTAGCTTTAGCTTTAGAAAGATCATCCAAAGATGATCAAAAACTTTTCTTAATTTCTAATTACAAATATTTAAACAATTATGAAATTGTTCCTATTTATGGATTATCAAAGAGAAAAGTTCTAAAATTAGTTAATCCATTCTTAGAATCAGGAAAAATTGTGGAAAAATCAAAGAAGAAAAAGAAAAAATAATTTGTTATAATTGATTAGTTAATTAGTAATCAATAAAATGAAAGGAATTGAAATGCATTTAACAAAGAGAAAAAAAGTTATTTTAGCATGAATGATACCAGCATCAGCTCTTGTTGTTGCTGGTGCTATTACAGTTCCTATCATTATGAAATTAGATAATGATAAAAATCAAATAATGAATTCTGCACAAGATCTTGATATAAGCAATTATTGAATTGATTATGAATTATATTCAGATTTTGATGAATTAAAAGCAGCGGTTAAAGATTTAAATCCATCAAATTATTCTGTTGATTTCTTTTTCAAAAATTGTAAAAAAGATTCTGAATTTTTAAATACATATTTTTCTTTTGAAAATTATGGATTAGAAAAAGTTGAAGGACAACCTTATTGAAAAAATCCAGATGGTGTAATTTATCAAATTCTTGACATTTCTTCTTCATTAAAACCTAATGAGTCTAATGAATATGTTTTTAGTTTAACAATTGAAAAATCATATGGATCATTTTCAAAAAAATATATAACAGAAGTTAACATTCCAAGTTCTGATTTTTCTTCTAAAGAAGATTCAGTTAAAAATTTTGTTGCAAGAGCAGCAAAAAATTTAAATTCAATATATAACTCATGAGGTATGAGATTTATTGTTAACCCTGATAAAGGCATAGGGGAAATAAGTCAAATAAAAAATCCAACAGATTTACAATTACAAAAAAATTCATCAGAAATTAATCTTTCCCAAAATAATGAAAATGGATCATACAAAATTACTTCAGATGATTATAAATATTTAGATTCTTCAGAGGATATATATAATAATCAATCAATTTCATTTATTCCTCCTATTAATGATCAAGGAAGTAAATTAATTTTGTCAGTTGATGAGGCATTTAAGTTTACAGCAAAAAATGTTTTCGATACTTCAACTCCATTATTTACTTTCCTAAAATCACAATATGAATCAGGACACTTATTATATTTACCTGAATTAACACCAACAGAAGCATCAGGGTTGGAAGAAGGATCTGAAGATTATATTAATAGACAAATTCAAAAATTGATTTTTGATGCTAATTCAGATATTCCATCATCAAGAGATGAATTTTCAAATGATATTCCTTCAAGCACATTAACAGCAACAATTGTTAAAGTATACTTATCACCAAAATCATCAGAATCATCTGAAGATGTATATACATATATTGTTACTTGAACAAATATTATGTCAGCTTCAACATCATTAATTGAATCGGCTCCAGAATTAGGTATGAAAGTTTTATATAAAGATGGTCAAGAACTAGTGTGAAATGAACTAGAAGCAAACAAGGAATTAATTACAACAATTAAAGAACCTTCAAATAATTTAATTTACGAAGTGGAATCAGTTTCATTTGATGAGGATGATACTTACAAAACAAAAGCTAAAGTAACTGTTAAAATTTCTCATCCAGAGTTGACACAATCAAGAACTTATGAAACAACAATTACAACAGGATTTAAATCAAAAGCATATGCTGAGCTTGATGATCAAATTAAACAATTAGTTGGTTCTGGAGATTCTATTAATGTAAGAAATATTGCTCCAACAATTACAACTTCTTCATCAAGAAAAGATATATTAAATGTTGTTAATGATAGAAGTGGTAATTATTCAAAATTAGTCGCTTTATTAACAATTACACCACCATCAGGTTTATCAAATGTTAAGTATACTATTGATTCAACACAAGTAGATGGTTCTAAAGTTCAATTGATGTTAAAAATATCATCAGAAAATGATTCATCAAGATATTGAACAATTGGAGATGTTGAACAATTAATACCTGTAGCATTTGATCTTCCTGCTGCTGCTTTAGTTTCTTTAGAAACATAATTAGCAGTTATGAAAAGAAACTAAGGTAAGAAAAATAAAAGGAGAAGTAGTATGTCAACAAAAACATTGCAAGAGAATTACAGCTCAAGAGATGACAGAAAAGTAGCAATTTCTAATCAAGAAATTACAACAAGAAAATGAAAATTTGATTCTATTTTTAAATTTATTTCAGGAATCATTTATGGATTCTTTTTTGGTATGTTACCAGCTACTTTTATTTTCAATAGTTCAATTGATGCTTCAGATCCTGACAAGTTTGAGATTTCAATGATTATTTCATTACTTGTTATTGGTATATTATCAATTACATTAATTTTTTGAGCTTTTAAAGGTGATATTAAGAAAAAACATCCTATAGCATATTGAATAACCCATCTATTAAATTCAATAGCACTTTCAGCAGGAGTTTTAGTTGCAACATTGTTACAACCAGATACAATTGATAAGTTAGGAAACATAAGTGAAGATAGATTTTTAATTTTCGGTGCTTCTTATGCTGGTTATGCATTATTTATGATTATTGTTTCATTCATTACATTATTCATGTACAGAAGACAATTTCCATTATCATGATCAAGATATTCATTCGTAGCATTTTCACTATTGTTTGCTGGAATTGGAACATTCTTAATTTACTTAGCTGTTCCTGCACAAAACGCTTCTTCTGCTTCTGATAATTCGGTTACATTATTCTTAGTTCTTGCTTTTGTTTCATTAATTATTTCAGTATTGATATTAGGACTTGGATTAGCATTTATTAAAAGATTTAGAGATGTTTTACTTGGTGAAAGAACAGAATATGAAATTGATACAATTAGAGATTGAGAATCATCAAGAGTTCTTTCAATTATTATGACAGCTGCAATGATAGCAACATTTACAGGAGCAATTATTTTACAAGCAACATCAAATATGTTTGATTCAAATGATTTAATTCCTTTATACATTGAAGCTGGAATTGATGCATTATTTGTATTACCATATATCATTATTGTTTCAATTATTAAAGTAAAAAGCATCAAAAATGCTCACAAAAATACAATTGCTTCAAAAATTTTCAAAACAATTGATAATGGATTAATGTTAGATGTATTTGCATGAATTATTGCAATTAAATCAATTATTTTACAAGGTGTTATTGTTTCATTAGGTGACACAAACACAATGTGAAATGCAACAAATGAATTTAAATCATTATTATTAATAATTGGATTTGGTTCATTAATATTACTATATGGATTTACAACAATTATTCAATTAAATGTTCCAAATTTAAGAAACACAGCTATTACAATTCCAACTATTGCATTTGCAATTATAACTGCATTATTTGTTGTATTATTCTCTGGATTCTTATATAAACCAGGTCAAAGTGATAAATCATCAATTAGTAATTGAGTGTTTGTGTTTATGCCATTAGTTATAACAATTGGTATTTCAATTTCATTAATAATTAAAATTTGTATTGTTGCTAAAATTTTCAAAACAGAATGAAAAGAACCGGTGGTTATTGACAATAGTGATATTGCTAAAGAACAAGCTCAAGAAACAAATGACTTTATTGGTGAAAGAACAGAAGCATTTGACTTAGATCAAATAGAAAAGAATAAGGAATCAATAAAGAGCGGAAAAGATAATGAATCAGTAAAAGAGTTAAGAGACGCAATTAAAGAAAGTCAAAAGGAGGTGTAATTTATGAAAGCTAAAAATATTTTATTAACAACTGCATCTGTATTAACATTAGGAGCTGTTCCGTTAGCTCTTATTAGTGTTGAAAAAAATACAAATCTTTCAATTACTACTCCTGAAGTTAGAAACATTTCTGGAAATACTGAAAATAAAGATGCTTTAAGTAATCCAAATGAATTAATTTATATGTCAGAGGTATTGAATTCTACAACTGCCCCTGTTTTCGAAAATGGACAAGTAAATGAAACAAATTTAAAAAGATGAGAAAACTTTACAAACAATGTTAAAGCTTTAGATGGTTATTCAGGATCTAGAGTTGCTCAACAATTGGCAGCAATGTTTGACAAAATTGAAGATGTTAAAAATCTTAATGTTTCAATTCAAAATCTAAAAGATCTTGCTGAAACAGATCCATTAATTAATCAAATGTTAGATATACTTATTCAAAAACTTAAAGATGGTGCTGGTGTAAGTGAAGATCTTTCAAGTGTTGATGGAATTGATAATATTCCAGAAAAATTATTAGAACTTTCAGGTATTGTTGAAGGTACAAAAATTAAAACCATTTCTGCATTATCATCAGGATCTGATGCATTTAAAAAGACAGATTTAATTCAAGATCCAGGAGTTGCTTCTTCATCATTATCAATTGGCGATGTTGCAGGAACCGACTATAAACAATTAATTAAGATTGCTGAAATTAGTGCTTCTCAAGCCGGAACTTATGCATTGAAATTTAAAAAATTTGTTGGTAATCAATTAGTAAGTGGTACTTTATACATCAAAAATGATGCAAATCAATTTTCAGGAACAGCTGAACAGATTGCAAATAATTTAGATATTTTTGGTAGATGAGATACATCATCAAATAATTCAACTGTTGGAACATCAATTGGTTATGATAAATTAGTTGAAAACTTTATTTTCCAGAAAAAAAATGGAATGTTTGAAGTTTTAGTAAGAGTTAAAGATGGTGAAATACTTCAAGATTTAGAATTTGTAAATGCAATAGCAGGTTCATCGGTAGCATTAAGCACACCATCAAGATTTGGTATTTTAGATGTTCAAGCTACATCTGATTCAACATTTAGATCTTCAATTTTAGGTGAAAGCACAACTCTTTTAGCAGACATTAATGATACTGAAAATGTTATTTCATCTATAAACTTCTTCTCAGATACATTAGTTGCTTCAAAAGTTTCGGGTGCTTCATTATTAAACAATAGACAAATTACTTTCTACCAAAGAGGTACAACAGATCAACCTTCTGAAATTGTATTCCCTATGTTATACAATGCAGATGAAATTTCAGGAACAATTAATTATCAAAAAATAGAAGTTTATCAAAATGGACAACCTACAGGGGAATCAGAAAAATTTAGTGTTAAATTTGATGGTTCAACACCTTCTCAATTTGACAAATCAAAATATTCATTATATACAGATTTAAAAGCAAAACTTCCTGAAGAAGTATTAAATGATTTTGTTAATGCATCAACAATTACATTAAAATCAGGAGTAGATAATAATTCTGGTTTTGCAAAACAAACAATTACCTTCTCAGATAAGTTTTATGCACTTGGTGAAAGAACACAAGGTTGAACATCAATTAATGCTAATTCAGAAAAATTTGGAGGAATTTTAGTTTCAGATCCTACTCAAAAAATTTTCTTAGAAGCTCCTTCAACATTCCAAGAACCAACTGATTTCACAGAATCAACACTATCAGCTGAGGAACAAGTTAATGAAAGAGATACAGTTGTTCAATTCTTGGATAAAATTTATACAGAATTTTCAAAAGCAAATGGTGGAGAATTTGATGGACAAAAATATGATCAATTATCATCAGTTACAGTTTGAACTGCAGATAATGGAAAAAACATCAAAACATCACAAATTAATTTAAAAGGTAATTCACCATATCAACTATACACTGCTTTAAATGATAATTGAAAAGTTGTTGCTGGATTGATTCAAAAATTATTTAATGAAACACCTTCTGCAGATCGTTATGATGCTTCACAACCAAATGTTGTTAAAAATTGATTAGCAAAAAATACAGAATTTTCATCACCAAAAATTGAAACACTTGTAACAAATGCAATAAATATTGTTAAAGAACAAGTATCATCAATTACTCCAGATTTAGAGTATGATATTTTAACTTCTGAAACAAGAACTAGATTAGCTTCTGTTGTTGCCGAATTAATCCAAGAACAATTTACATCAATTTATAATGAATTTAATTCAAAACAATATAACACAGTTTATGATAAATTAAAAGAATTGCTAACATCAACTACAACAGAATCACAATCAGTTATTAATTCTCCAGATTCAATTCTTGAGTTATTAACTGTAAAAAATGGTTTTGAATTAATTAAATATGTTGATGGAGGATGAGATTCAATAGCTTCAACTAAAACTTCAACATTAAGAGAAGCAGTAAAATCATTATTAGATTTACTTTACTTTGAAAATGCAGATGGTATTAAATTAGGTGAATCTATTTTCCAAGCTGATGAAATTAATCAAGCATTTAATTCAACTAATCCAGATTCATTATTATCATTTGAATCAGACACAGTAGATTCTAAGAAAAATAAAGTAAAAATCTTTGGAAGAATTATTTCAATTATTACAGGAAATGCAGATTATGATTTAGATGCTATGGTTTCAGATATGTTATCATCAGGTGAACCAATTTCAAGTTCTAAATTAAATGGAATTGCTGCTGGTCTTAAAGCTTCTGTTAAAAATATGAGCTCAATAAGAAAAGTTAACCAAGTTAATTCATCTAATTCAACAGTAGAATCTCATTATTTAGATGATATGATTTCTGGAACAAACGCTATTATTGCTTTAAGATGAAAACAAGCACAATTATCATCAACATTTAGTGTTTCTAGATCAAATGATTTAAGCACAAAGATTGATCAAATTCTAAATAATATGCAATTTTCATCTTCAGAATTAGGTATTTGATCAAACATTATTAATGGAACATATGATTATAAAGATTATGCAGAAGTATTATCAGGTCGTGGTGGTTCACAATCATTAGAAGAGTTGGTTAATAAATTAATTTCTGATGAAACATTAAATGCACCAAGGGTTGAAGAACAAATCACATCTGATCTAATTGTGATAGCAGAAGATATTCTAAAATATGCATGATGAATTATCATTGCAGCAATTGGAGTTGGTATCTTAGTTTCATCAACAGTAGGAATTGCTACAAAAACAAGACAAGTTAAACTATCATCTCGTCCTGTTGTAAAATGATTATTAATTTCAGGAATTGTATTAGGAGCAGCTGTTGCAGCAATTGCAATTCTACTAGGTTTAGGTATTTTCTAATAATTTAATAAGTTAATAAAAAAAGTAATAAAAAGAATACACACTTACACTAGGACATAAAATCGGGACACTCTGAAAGGAGTGTCTTTTTATGGCGAAACAACTTAAGTTAGAAGAATGGTTATATTTTTTTGATCTTTTTGAAAAAGATAAGCGTAGATTCAAAATCGAATATCCATTATTTAAAAATACAAAATGGTCAAGAGATTTATATCGTTGATTTAAAAGAAAATATAATTCTTATATGAAAGAAAAAAATATAGAAATGTTAATTAGCAAAACTGGAACTAATCCTAAAAAAGGCAAGGGCTCTGGAAGACCTAGAAAAATAAAAATTGATTCAACACATATAAATAAAGAAGATCTAGATAAAATTCTAGAACATTATATTGATATGATTAATAAATCAGACAACGAAGATGATAAAAAGAAATTGGAAGATATTATTAAGAAATCAACATCCTCATCTAGAAAATGAGAAAAATTAGGAATATTTTCTAAATCTACTATTTGCAGAATTAGAAACAAGAAAAGCAAAAAAATAATTGATATAAAAGATGAAATTAATAGATATATTAAAGAAATTTTCATTGAGTATAAATTTAGAATTGGAAGAGAGCCAATATCAGTTCATTTAAAAAATAAATACAATATTTCATTATCTGCAAGACAAGTTGGCAGGAGAATGGATAAAATAGGCCTTAAATGCGAAATCAGAACAAGAAAGAGAAAAAGAGATAAAGAACAAAAAAATACAAATATAGAAATTGAGAATATTGTAGCAAGAGATTATGATAATAAAAACCATTCTGAAATTATCATAGCAACCGATGTTACATATATCCCTGCTCCTTGTGATATAAATCAAAATTTCATTTATTTATCAGGTTTAATTAATCATGAAACGAAGGAGATAATAAGTTATAACGTTTCAAAATCAAATGATGTTGAATTAGTAATAAAGCATATTGAAAATCTTGAATTTGACCGCAAAGTAATTATTCATTCGGATCATGGTTTCCAATATTCTTCAAATGCGTTTAGAGAAATTGTGAAATTAAAAGGTTGAAAACAATCAATGTCAAGAACAGGCAATTCTCTTGATAATAGAGAAATTGAACACTGATTTGGAATAATGAAAACTGAGTTAATTTACAATCTTGATTTTAATAAAATTTCATACGTTGAATTATTAAAATTAATTGATGAATACATTTTCTATTACAATAATCAAAGAATTCAAAAGAAATTGAATTGAAATCCTCCAAGAATTAGGATTTAAAAAAACAAAAGTAGGGTAATTCCCTACTAAATGTGTCCCGATTTTATGTCCTAGTGTAACTTTTTCTTAGTGTGTGTTTTTTATTTTAAATTTAAGTTAATAAAATCTTTGATTTCTTTTGCATATTCATATTCTTGTTCTTGAAAAGGAATATGTGCAGACTTATTCATTAATTCTATTTTTATATTATTATTTTTATGTTTATCAAAAGCTTTATAAAGAGATTTTGGTGGTATTAATTTATCATATTTACCTACTATTACTAAAGTTGGACATGAGAGATTAATTTCTGCCTGTCTTCCAAGTTTTATATTTTTTATTGAGAACATTGATTTTTTAAGTTTGATAAAAAAGTTTCTGTGTTTAAGTTGATAATCCAATTCATTTTTAATCATATTTTGAATTGCATCTTGATCATTATTAAATGTCTTCATTAAATCATAATATAAAATATTTTGAAATTTAAATGTTCTTTTAAATGTTTTTGTATTAAATTTAAAATAATTAAATATTTTTAAAAATGAAATTCTTGAATTCATTGGAGTAGAAGCAATTAAGCAAATAATTTTATCTTTAAAAATATTACCCAACCTAATAGCTATACCACCACCCATTGAGTGTCCTATTAAAATAAATTTTTCAAGATTTATATGATTAATTAATTTTTCACAATAGTCAACCATATCTTGTACTTCTGGTTTTTTATTAAGTGATCATTCTTGGAATCCTGATCCAGGTAACTGAATTGCAATATAGTCAAATTCATCAATTATATGTTTGATAAACACATCGTGATAAGTACTATCTGTTGCAAAACCGTGAACAAAAATTATTGTTCCTCTTTTTTTACCTGTACATTTGTAACGAAAATACGAACCAACTGGAGTTTTAACTTCTTCATATGTCATTATTATTCAACGCCTTCAAATAATTTTTCATCTTTGATTTTTTTCATAATTTTTTTAACTTGTTGGTCAGTTGGTGTTTGAGAATCGATAATCATATAATTAATTCCATAAACTTGACATGTTTTTTCTAAGTAATGAACATATACTGAGTGTAATGATTTAAAATATGCTTCATTTGATGAAAAGTTATCAATTTCACTTGCTCTTCCTCTTCTATGAACTCTATCTTTAAATTCTTCTCATTTTAAATCTAGAATAATATAAAGTTTTGGAACCCCGACTGAATAAATTAATTCTTTAACTTTTTCATGTCACATTGCATCATAGAATCCAAACATAATTGGATCAGCAGTCATATTTTGGTGTGCAAATAAACGATCTTCAAAAATAGTTCTATCAAATACTGAAATGTTAGAATTTTGAACTCCATTTCTATAATTTACAAATCTTGAACAAAAGAAATAAACTTGAAAAGCAATAGCGGCAGTTTCATCTCCTTCGTATAATCTTTTTAATAGTATATTTTGTAATTCATCATTTTCATTTAATTCATAAATTACATCAGCTTTTAAAGCCTCTCCTAATGCTCTTGTAAGTGTTGATTTACCTGCACCTATCATCCCCCCAATAGCTATTGAGTTAGCTACTCTAATTCTTTGGAAATTTGCAGGATCTAATTTTTTTGAACTCATATATACCTCACCATCATATTAGTTATGAATTAATTTTATAATAAAATTAATAATACCTTAAATTAATTAGTAATTTTTGCATATATATATGGTATACTTTTTAAATTATGAATAAAAATAATAAAAAACTTTTAGTTACATCTTCTTTATTTCTTATTGGTACATCTATAAGCTTAATACCTATTATAGAAAATAAAATAAATGGAGATATAAGTTTAAAAAATAAAAATTTTTCGCGACTTCAAAGAAATACACAAAGACAACTCTATAAAGTAATTTCTAAAAATTCTAATGTTAGTTCATTAAGTAGCAATATTTTGTCAAAAAAATATGGTGACAAAATTTATGATGATCAAGGTAATAAATTAAGTTATTTTTTAATTGGAACAAAAGATATTTATATGTATGCTGACTATGTAGATGATTCAGGTATTTTATATGAAATCAAAAATGATGAGGCAAAAGTTATTGGTTACTCTCCATTACTTCAAAAAAATCAAAGTATTACTATAAGAGATTTTATAGTAGTTGATAGAACTATATATAATGTTACTGAAGTTGAATCATATGCATTTTATTTTGAGGATTGATGAAATTCAATAATAAAACCAAATACTATGAAATTATCTTTATCAAATAATTTAAAAACAATTGGCGAATATGCTTTTTCAGTAGATTTAGCTTCTCTATCATTATCAATATGAACAGGTGATTTAATTATTCCTGATTCAGTGATAGAAATTGGTGCTAGTGCATTTGCTGAAGCAGGTTTTACAGGTAATTGTATTCTTTCTAAAAATTTGGATACTATTAAAATGAGTACTTTTGTGAATAATTTCTTTTCGGGTAGTTTACTAATTCCTAAAAATATCAAATCAGTTAATCCATTTGCTTTTTCTTTAAGTGCTAATCTTAAAGATGAAGCAAGATTAGATTCTATATATTATTATGAAACTTCTTCAGTTGATTCAGGAAACTGATCACCTTTTTTTAATCAAGTTTCTAGTGACAAAATTTTTGTACTTTCTTCAAATGAAATATCAATGTTAAAAACAAAATATGATGCTTCTATTTTTGGTTTACAAGGAAATAGTTCATCTGAAATTAAAAATAAGATAAATGTTGATTGATTGTATGAAAATAAGTCAAAATTGTTTAATAATGAATCTTTAGTAAATAAAAGCAATTTGAGTATTGAATCAATATCAGATACTCAAAATACAATTATTGTTAACTTAAGTGTTTCAGGAAAAAAATTTTCTTTTGAAATTATCAATTTTGCAAAAATCCCTTCACTTCAAAAATCACAATTTAGAGCTATTGAATTTGGTTGAATTTATGAATCATTAAATGAAGGTAAAAATATAATTGATATTGATTGAGTATATGAGAATAAACAATATATTTTTGATAATAATGAATTAATAGATAAATCTAATATTAGTAATTTACAAATTCAATCAACTGATAATGAATTAAATGTTTCATTAATGATAAATAGTAATAAATATAGTTTTACAATTAGCGATTTTTATAGTGAAACTCAAATTATAAAAACAAAATATGATGCATCAGATTTTGGTTTAGAAAACAAATATGTTTTTGAAATTGTTGATCTTATTGATAGTGAATGAATTTTTAATAACAAAAATATTATTCTAAGCAATAGTGAATATGTTACAAAAGATATGATACAGAATGTTAAAGTAAGTTACACAAAAGATTTGGTTGATGTTAAATTTAACATAAGAAATTTATTATTTGAATTTACAATTAGCAATTATAAAAATATAGCATTGATGTCAAGTTCATATGAAGCTATTGATTTTGGTTGATCTGAGAATTTAGTAAGTGATGTTTACAATAATATAAATGCAAAATGAATTTTTGAAAATAAAGCAAAAATTTTAGTTGATAGTCAATTATTTACAAATGAAAATGTTATTGAAAATGTAACTCCTATTAAAGATGATGTTAAAAGATCAATTGATGTTTCTTTTGAAATGTTTGGTAATAAATATTCATTTAAAATAAATAACTTCATGAATGTTCAATTAAAAAAATCTTTATTTGAAGCTTCTGAATTTAATATGCAAAATCAAACTGTGTTTGATGCGATTCCTAATATCAATTCTTCATGAATTTATGAAAATGCAAGCAAATTAATAAATGTAAATAATTATTCTCAAAGTGATTTTAAAAATGTTATTGTTAAACAGAGAGATAGTAAATCAATATCAATAAAATTTGATTTTTTTGACATGAAAGATATGATGATATATATTTTAAGTTTTTCAAATGTTAATTTAACTAAAGAAACATTTAGTATTAAAGATTTAAAAACAGTGAATACATTGTCATCTTCTTTTGATATATATGCTGATCAATATTTAGATAATATCAATGCAAATTGAATTTATGAAAGAAGGGATAAAATTTTTGATAATGCATCAAATCTTCCGCAGGATAAATTGACAGATGTTAAGACAAGTGTTCAAGCGAATGAAACTGCTATATCAATTACATTTAAAGCAAATGATGAATTGTTTTCAATTGAAATTACAGGGTTTCCAATACCTATAAAATTAATGAATAATACATATAAAGCTATTGATCTTGGATTTGATGAAGAGTCAACTATCTCAGATGTTAAAAATAATATTAATGCAAATTGAATTTTAAGTAATAAAAATAAATTCTTCAATAATGCAGATATTTTGACATCTTCAAGTGATATTTCTAATTTGAAAGTTGTTTCAAATACAGAGGATCTAACACTGAAAGTTCAATGTTCAATTTTTGGTAAAATGTACAGTTTTAATATTACAGATGTTAGACCAGACAATATATTGGATGCAATTTCACCAAACAAAGGTGTTCAAACTGGATTGATTGTTGGTGGTGTTCTTGTTTTAGTTGGTGGTATAGCTCTTGTTATTGCAATGATAATTGTAATGATTAAGAAGAGAAAAAACGAAGAAGATCAATTAGAATATTTATAGCAAATTAATTACTTAATTTATAAAGTTACCAATTTCATTACCAATAATTTCTTTGATTAATTAATTTTACCACTTATCACAAGTTGAATATATTTGATGAGTCTCATTACTTTCAATTAATTTGAAGCATTTTTCTAACTCTTGATTTGTTATTATTGATCCTAACCTATATTTATTAGGATTTTGTAAATGTGTTTCAACATTAATTACCAAAGCTATTAAATCACACA
>CASEIC010000003.1 GCA_949288045.1 uncultured Mycoplasma sp.
ATTAAAGGTCGTTTCAGGAAGATTTTTCAGGAAAATTCATCGTTTTTTTTTTTTTTTGTAAAATGGAAGATGATTTGTTTCAAAATCACACAACATAAACACAAGGAGTTAAAAGTAATTATGGTTGATAACAATGAAAATAAAAGTATAGAGGAATTGGAAGAAGAATTAAAAAGAGCAAAAATAAATGCCGAAATTAATCAATTAAATAATGGTGGATATTCAAACAATAATGAAAGAATTAAGAAAGCTAAAACACTAAAAATTTTGAGTATTGTAAATCTTTGCATTATTCCTGCTGTAGCTTCTTTTGGAATTACATTATTAATTCAATTTATTTTAACTATAATTCATCCAGGAAAAAGTGAAAACCAAGGGTTAAAAATTGCTGCTGCAGTTTGTACATTTTGCTTTTTAATAATTGGATCAATTATATGTTTAATTTATGCTAATAAAGAAATGGAATAAATTTTCTAAAATAATAACTATAGGAATTACTAGCATAATAACAATTGTTCCTATAGTTTCTTGTAGTTCTAATAGTTCAAAAACTATATCATCAGATGTTTTTAAAATCCCTAATAATACAGATGTTTTTAACAATGATGGTTTAATGGTTTACAACATTGACTGATGTGGGTTTTAATAATGCTAAAAAAATTCGAATTGATTTAAAAGTAATATCTGGGCAATTAAAAGCTATTATTGATTTAGCAGATGAAGAATCTTCATCAAAGTTTTTTTACAAAAATGATCAATTTACATATTACAAAGCAAATTTAAATTCCTCTCTTATGTATTATGATGAAGTAATTTCATATAATGGTGATTCAGAAGTTCAAGCAATAGCATATATTGATTAATTATTTAATATAATAATTATCATGAATCAAGAAGCTGAACTTATCAAATGAAATAATATTTGTCAGGATAGCAAATATTTAAAATCAAACATAAAGAAAATGATGAAGGTTGAATTGTCTACAACTCATTTTTTTGATGATTTAAAAATCATAGATAATTCAATTTATGGCAAATATAATGTTGGTTATAATTCAATAAACCAAGTAACTATTAAAAAAATAATTGATATTTTCATAGAAGTAATCAAAAATGAAAATAAAAATGAATATTTCTTACTTTCTTCTGACGGTTCAAATGAATCAACTGAAATAATTAAATCAGTCATTTCTTTAAATGATAAAAAAATCAAATTTATTTGCTTTGAAAACTATGTTGGGTTTGACAAAAAATTTATATCAACAATAATTAAAAAGATACACCCTATTGGTGGTTTACACATTTCAAAATCAATTTATGAAGATAAAAATATAAATATTAATTTATATGATTCTGATGGTATCAAATTAAATGATAATTTCTTAAATGGAATTATTAAAAATATAGAAAAAAATATTGATAATATCAAAATTATTGAAAATGCTAATATTTCTTTTTTGGATAATGATGCACTTATAAAATTATTTACAGATAAGCTTTTTTCGTTATTTCAAAAAAATGCAGTTGAAAGAAAAACAAGAATTGCAATCTCAAATAGATCACAAGGAATTACAAGTGTTTTATGTAAACTAATTGGTTCACAAGATTTTCCGTATGTGGTAAACAACAAAGTAAACAAAAAGACATTTAATTTTTTTAAGAAAAAACATATAAACGATTGAAAAATAAAAACATACTTTTGAAAAGAAATATTTTTTGCAAGAAGAAAAAAAGCAAATTTCCTTATTGTTTTCAATCCAGAAGGAACACAATCTTTTTTATTTATATTAGGAACAAAAACAACATATATAAATTCTAATTTGATGCCACTAATGTTTTTACATAGATTCTACAATGACCTTGCTCTGGAAAATAAAACACTTCAACAAACATTTATTGCATCCAATGAAGATTTAACAAATAATATGATGAAGCTTTGCAAAAAATATAAAATTGATTTTAAAAAAATTAAAAATAATAATTTTCTTTCAAAAGATTATATGCTTCTTTTTTGAAATGATTACAATCAATATGCTTTTGGAGAAAAAATTAATGATGAATTTACTATTTACCATCTTCTAATAAAAATGCTCTCAATTGTAGATTATTACAACAATCAATATAGTTCTGTTTCTAGTTTAATTAATGCTTTGGAAAAAATGTATGGAACAATATGCTATGAAGATAGATTCAACATTAAATCTTCATTAGGAGACATAATTGAAAATATTGATTTTAATTTAGAAAACAAAAAAATAATGAAATACATTATTAAAAAAGAAAAATATGAAAATGGAGATGGTTTTGAAATTGATTTATATAAATTTGAAATGAATGATGGTTCAATAATATCTATTAAATATAATCAAATTATTAAAAAAGCCCAAATTATTTTAAAAAGATTTACATATAAAAACATTTTTTCTCAAATTTTTGATAATTATTCAAAAAAAACTTTTATTAAAAAATTAATTAAATCTAGAAAATAGTTTTTCATTTAAACCTGATTGTTTTAAAGAATAGTTTTGGTCCTAGCTTAAAATAAGTAAAATAAGTAATTTTTTTATCCCTGAATAAAAGTTTAACATCATGATACATACTTGCTTCACTTCTTCTGGCTTTATTTCTTTTTACATAATTAAATAATAAAATAATTCCAAATTGTTTACTAAATCTTGTTTTATGTTTTAATAATTCATCAAATGCTTTTTTAACATTTATAAAATCATTAACTTCTTCGTCTCTAGAATCAAGAACAAAATTATGAACTACTGAATAGCATTTATTTAAATATTCATAATTAACATTTTTAGCATCATATAACTTATCTAAAAATAACAACGTTTCATTTGTGTTCAAATTAGATTCCCATCTCAAATGGATTCTTTCTACAAATTCTTCATTAATAATTATTGAAGAAGGCAAATCAGAAAAAAATTTAGATTTTACAATACCCATTCTTTTTTTCTTGTGTTTTTCATTAAACATAGAAACTCTATAAAAAGCATTTTGCAAATTAAACTTATATGTTGCTAAAAAATTGATAAATTTCTTTGTTAATATCTCATTTTGATTTATAAAAAATAATCAAGTTCCTTTAGAAAAATCGATACCTAAATTTTTTAATTGTGCTGTAGTTGAATAAAATGTGCATTGATACAAAACAAACATATTTGCTTTGCTGTTTGCTCTTGAAATAAGCATCTTAATAGAATTTGTTGCTACTACATCTTCGCTAAAGTTGTTTATTACTACGACTTCTATATTTCTTAAATCATTATCTGCATTTAATAAAGGTTCAATACATTTTTTTAAAGCTTGAACATCATTATTAGCTGAAATTATTATTGATAACAATGGCCTTCTTTTTTTAGAAAGAGTCATTGTTTCTGTTAAGTCATAAACCATAATTAATAATTTTATAAAAATGAATATGATTTTTCAAAAATATTTAGAATTTTAAATATGAACAATATTGATAAAAAAATTAATGAAATAATTAATTCTGAAAAAACAAAATTATTACTAAATAAAATTTATCAATCAAAAAACGTTTTTCCCAAACAAGAAGATGTTTTTAAGTGTTTTTCTTTTTTTAATATTTCAAATATAAAAGTTTTAATTATTGGACAAGATCCTTATTACACAAGAGGGGTTGCTGATGGTTTAGCGTTTAGTACTAAAAATAACAAAACTCCTCCTTCTCTTATTAATATTTTCCATGAAATTAAAAATGAATATAAAGATGCTTCATTCAAAACAAATGATTTAAGTTGTTGGGCAAAACAAGGAGTTCTTCTCTTAAATTCTTCTTTGACAGTAGAAGAAAATAAACCAAACTCTCATAGTGAATATTGATTTTGATTCATCAAAGAAATATTAAGCATTATTTCTAAAGTTGATAATGTAGTAATAATGTTATGAGGAAATAATTCCATTAAATTAAAAGAATTTATTAACAATAAAACTCACTTAATTTTAACCTCTTCTCATCCATCTCCATTATCAGCACATAAAGGTTTTTTAGGAAATAATC
>CASEIC010000004.1 GCA_949288045.1 uncultured Mycoplasma sp.
TATTTTTTAAAAATATATAAAATTTTAATTCTAAACAATTTTTAAAAGTAAGGAGAGTGAGAGTGGAAAATCCTAAGGAAAAACCAATAATTGAATTAAAAAATGTTGTTAAAAAATATGATGATAAAACTATCCTTAAGAATATTAATTTAAATATTAATAAAGGAGAATTTATAACATTACTAGGACCATCGGGTTCAGGAAAAACCACAATACTAAGATTAATAGGCGGTTTTGAATGAGCAACAAGGGGAGAAATTTTATTTAATGGTTTAGATATTAAGGATTTGCCACCTCATATGAGAGATGTTTCAACCATCTTTCAAGATTATGCCTTATTTCCTCATCTAAGTGTTGAAAATAATATTAAATATGGTTTGAAATTAAAAAGAATTGATTTGCCTAGAGAATCAATTAAACAAAGTGTTTATGTAAAACAAAAAAATTTGCAAAAAAAATGAGAAAAAGAAGCTCGTGACGCAATGAAAAAACTTGACAAGATTCAAGCAGAATATGAAAAAGATTTAAAGAAAAAGAAATTACCTAAAAAAAAATTACAAAAAATACAACAATGATTAGATGATTCTGATTTTAAATATGCTTCATGAGAAGTATGACCTTCATTAATGAATGAGAAGTTTGAAAAAAAACATTTAACTAGAAAAATTACAAATGATGAAATGAATAAAATAGTTTCAGAGGTTATAAAGCTTGTAGGTCTTGAGGGACATGAAAAAAAATCAATAGATCAATTATCTGGTGGCCAAAGACAGAGGGTTGCTCTTGCTCGTTCAATTGTTATTGAGCCTGCATTATTATTGCTTGATGAGCCTTTGTCAGCGCTTGATGCAAAAATCAGAGAACAAATGCAACAATTTCTTTCTGATATTCAAAAGAAATTAGGAATTACTTTTATTTTTGTTACTCACGATAGAGAAGAAGCGTTAAGACTTTCTGATCGTATTGCAGTAATGAGAGACGGAATCATTGAACAATATGGAACATCAAAAGAAATATATGATTATCCTATAAATAAATGAGTAGCAAGATTTATTGGAGATGCAAATATTTTTGAAGGTGAAATATTAGATAGTGAGGATGAAATATTAACAATACTAGGTAAAAAATTAAAATATTGAACAAAATATAAATTTGAAGACAATCAAAAAGTCGATGTGTTAATTAGACCAGAAGACATTCAAGTAAAAAAATCAAAAGGCGCAATCAAAGGTAAGGTTGAATCAATTGTGTATAAAGGAAGCTACTTCATGATTGATGTAAGATGTGGCGAATACTTAATACATGTTGAATCATCAACCGAATTTGAAATAGGGGATAGAGTTTATTTAGATTGAACAATTACTTCAATGCATTTGATGGAACAAGAAAAAGAACATGAAACTGACACAATAAAAATAATTGCTGGAGGTAAAAATGAATAAATTAAGGTTAAAACCACAACAATTATTATTTCTACCTTATTTAATTTTTATTATTTTATTTGTAATTGTTCCTATTATTTGAATAATAGTACTTTCATTTGTAACTCCGCCAGGAGCTGGATCAGATTATGATAAATTTGAAATGTGAAAAGATCAAAATTTTTGAACAATATTTATTAAATCATTTGGAATGGGTATTTTAGTTTCAATTACATGTTTAATAATTTCGCTACCATATGTATATATTTTGATAAACACAAAAAACAAAGGAGCAAAATTTATAATGCTTTCGTTGGTGGTTACTCCTTTATTTCTATTTACACTTGTTAAAATACTTGCTTTAAGAGGGATATTGACTTTGATATTTGATATACCTATTGATAGTGTTGGTTATCTATATTTAGGTTTAGTATATTTATTCCTCCCATTTATGATTATTCCTCTTTATAACGTTTTAAATGGAATGCCTAAAAATATGATTCAAGCATCAAATGATTTAGGATATAACAAAATTATGACTTTTGTTAAAGTTGTTATTCCTTATGGTCTTAAAGCTATTTGTTCGGGAATTATTGTTGTATTTCTATTAGTTATTATGTCTGTTGCGGTAAGCAATAAATTATTAGATAATTCAGCAGGTAACCAAATGATTGGAAATATTATTAACGATTTATCAAATCCTTCTAATCCTTTTGATATGCAAAAAGCATCTTCGGTAGTTTTAATATCGCTGTTAGGAACATCAGTTGTTTATTTTTGTGTTAGTGCAATTCCAATGCTATATAGAAAAATTAAAGGAGGTATAAATGACTAAGTTAAAATCATTTTCAAAATATTTTTATATTTTGATAATTTTAATTTTGTGTTACATACCTTTATTTACAATGGCGGTTTTTAGTTTTAATAAAACATCAGATAAAGGGTATGTTTCATTTGTTTGAAATGGTTTTAGTTGAGACGCGTACAAGAATTTCTTTTCATCAGAAATTATGCTTTCATTTGTTAATTCAATTATTGTTGCTCTATTAACAAGTATACTAGTAGTTTCAATTTCATTGTTGACAGTTTTTTCATTATGAAAACAAAAAAATAAAGTTTTAAAATCAGTTCATTCAATAACCAATAATATTTCTATGATAAATCCTGACATTATTATAGGAATTGGTTTAGCATTATTTTTTGGAACTGTATTTGGTTCATTATCATCTGGGTCAGAAGGACTATTTAGAACAGTTATTGGACATACAGTTATGACTCTGCCTTATGGGATTTTGGTTATGTATCCTAAAAGCGAGAAATTTAATAAATCACTTTTTGAAGCTTCTTGGGACTTAGGTTATTCAAAAGTAAAAACATGATTTAAAACATATTTTGTTTATATGTTTTCTTCAATTGTATTCACAATAATTATTACATTTGTATTCTCGTTTGATGATTTTATCATTACATCAATAACATCTAATGTATCAACAATTGGAACTCAGTTATATCAAGGACAATTTAGATCATGAGCTTTAGCTTTGGGAACTTTAATTTTATTAGTAATGATTATCACAAACATTGTTTTCTTTATAAAAATGTCAAACAAAGGAAAGGAAAGAAATAGATAATGAAAAAAATTAATTGAAATAAAAAATTAGTTTTATTAATTATTGTGGGAATACTTTCATTAGGGCTTATTGTCCTAGTACTTTCTATTAAATTCACAAATCCATATAAACCATCTTTTTATTCTTATAGCGCATATGCTGATGCTAAAACAATAAAAGAAATAAATAAAAATTACACATATAAAGAATATGCAACAGCAAAAGATTTTGAATATGCATTTGAAAACAATAAAGCTATTGCGGGAGTTGCTTCTGATTATTCAATTATTTCATTAATTAATAATGGTAAAGTTGCTCCGATAAGAAAACAAGTTGAAGAAATTAACAAATTAGAAAATCCTTGAGATTCTTATTGATCAGAAGTGAGTTTAGAACAAATGAAATCATATGATAATCTAATAACTTCCGAAACACAAGAAACACTAAGAAAATCATATCCAGAATATGGATCAAATTATACTTTTAAATTTAGTGATTTTGTTGTTCCATATTTTATTAATGATAGAGTAATTGCGGTTGATACAAAAAAAACATTAAATCAAGTAGACTTATCAGCAAATCCATTTAATTTTACAGAAATTCCAACATTAGTTGATGCTCTTAAAAAAATAGAAGAATCTTCTCCTGGCACAAAAATTCAATGAACTAAAAATGAAAGAGAAAATGTAGCTATGGGTTCATCATTAAATAATCCTAATAATGAATGAAGTACAAAAATAGATAAGGAGAACTATAAAGAGTTACTTAATAATTTTGTTTTAATGGTAGAAGAAGGAACTGGAGCAAAAATTAGTGATGTTAAAAGAAATTTATTTGATACAGATTCAGACATTATTTTGAATAATTTAATTAATCCTGCATCCAAAATTGAAGCAGCAATAATTTATAATGGTGATGCATTAGATGCTTATTATGGACACGATAATTTCAAAGAAGTAACAGATGGAGATAGAGTAAGAATAATTAGAACAAAATATACACTTAGAATACTTGATTGTTTTGTTGTTTCTTCATCAATAAGTGCTAATGAAAGATTAAATTTATTAACAAACTTTAATAAAACATTATTTAATGGAATGTTTTTATCAGAAAAAGAATTTGAACAAGTTGAGAATCCATATGAAATGGATGGCATGATGAGAATATTTGACTATGTAAATTATACTCCTGCAGCAAAAGGTATTTATCAATATGTTTATGATAATTATTTTTTAGATGAAGAAACAAATGAGCAAGACGAAATTGCAAGATCAATATATAAAGTTGCATCAACAGATGAGAGTTTAGGAATATATGTAAAATCATTAGAACCAATAGATAAAGATGTTCTTTCAAAATTGGTATTAGATTTTCAAAAAAAATTAAATGGATACTAAAAACCTAGTATTTTAGGTAATTTTTATTATATTTATATGTGGTATAATAAAAAGACAAAATTAAACAACAAGGAAATTATGGAATTAAAGAGAGAGATTGG
Source organism: uncultured Mycoplasma sp. (assembly GCA_949288045.1). GTDB lineage: Bacteria > Bacillota_I > Bacilli_A > Mycoplasmatales > Metamycoplasmataceae > UBA710. Next base: position 4,530 of record CASEIC010000004.1, read on the forward strand.
TAAAAGTGTTGTTTCTATATTAGAATCAATGCCTGGTATTCTTGGCTTTGAGTCAATAATTGAAACAGATGATCCAAAAAAAGATAAATATGATTTTATTATAGTTAATGAATCAAATAATAAATTAGATATTTCTTTGGGTTTAATTATTAATAAAAATGTTTCGACTGAAACTATTTCAAGAGAATTATCAGAAACATTTCAATACTACTTTAAAAAAAATAAAAAGTATACATTAAATAAGTTAAACATTTACATCAAAGGAGTTAAGTAATGGAAACTTTAAAAGTTGATGAGTTAAAGCTTGCCATTGAATCAGGCTCAAATAAATTATTTAATAATAAAGAAAGAATTGATGCTTTAAATGTTTTTCCTGTTCCTGATGGCGACACAGGATCAAATATGTCTTCTACATTTCAAAAAGCAGTTAAGTTGCTTGAAAATAATAAATATAAAAAAGTTTGTGACTTAATTAATGATGTATCAAAAAATATGTTACTTTCAGCTCGAGGAAATAGTGGTGTTATTTTATCTCAAATTTTTAAAGGTTTAGCTATTGCATGATCAAAAAAAAGTGAATTATCAATAAAAGATATTATTGATGGTTTTGTATTTGCATCAAAAAATGCATATAGTTCAGTTCTTAAACCGGTAGAAGGAACTATTTTAACAGTTATTAGAGAAACATCTGAAGAATTGAGTAAATTTAAAATTACTAATAAAACAAAAATTAAAAAAGTTTTTGAAGTAGCGGTAACAGCTGCAAGAAAATCATTAAATAATACTCCTAATTTACTACCAGTTTTAAAAGAGGTTGGTGTAGTTGATTCTGGTGGTGAAGGATTAGTAATGATATTAGAAGGATTTAAATCTTACTTTGATGGAAATTTTGTTGAAGTCGATTTAAATAATACAAAACCATTTTCAGTCGTTTCAAATACAGAAGTATACTCAGGAGAATTTGGTTACTGTACAGAATTGATTATTAAGATTAACGATATTAAAAAATTTGTAAAAGATAAATTTGTAAAAGAAATTGAAAAACTTGGTGGAACATCAATGGTTGTTGTTAATGATGGTGATGTTTTAAAAATTCATGTGCACATTGAAAAACCTGGAAACGTATTAAATGCAGGGCAAAAACTTGGTGAATTTGTTTCTGTTAAAGTTGAAAATATGACTGAACAAGCAAATACAACTAAATCAAATGTCGAAGGTATAAAATCATACGAAAAAGAAGAAGTAAAACCTAAAAAGAAAAATGCAATCATTTCATGTAATTCAGGATCTGGTTTTGTTGAATATATGAAAGAACTAGAATGTGATTATGTTATTGATGGTGGAAAATCAAATAATCCTTCAGCACAAGACATCATTGAAGCAATCAATATTGTGAATGCTAAAAATATTATCATCTTACCAAATAATTCAAATGTTATTTTAGCTGCTCAACAAGCTGCAAAAATTAAATCAGATAAAAATATTCAAATTATTCCTACAAAATCTCAAGTTGAAGGAATTACTGCAATGATGAATTTTGCTCATGATTTAGATATTAAAGACAATACGAAAGAAATTAAAGAAAGTTTAAAAAATTTAGTTGTTGGTGAAATTGCTGAATGTGCAAGAGATACAAAAATAAATGGTGTTAAAGTTAAAAAAGGAAATTATTTAACAATATTAAATCATAAAATTGTAGGTGATAAAAAAGATGCAATATCAGCATCAAAAGCATTGGTTGATAAAATGATTAAATCAAAAAAATTACCACAGCTTTTAGTAATTTATTATGGAAATAATATGTCAGAAATACAAGCAAAACAAATTGAAAAATATGTTTTATCTAAATATGATGTTGAAGTTCTTGTTCAAAATGGGAATCAAACTTTATATGATTTTATGTTCGGATTGGAGTAAAAGGTGGGTAAAACAATTTTATTTGATGTAATGGGGAATGATAATGGTGTTAAAGCAGGTGTTTTGGCGGCTTTAGAATTTGTTAAAACTAACATTGAATATAAAATTATTTTAGTTGGTGATCATAATGAAATTACAAAATATTGTACAGAAAGTGAACAAATAAGAATAGTTAATAATCCAAATACAGTTAAAAAATCACAAGACAATTTAGCAGAAGCTCACAAAGAAGACAATTCAATGAATACAGCATTAAAAATGTTAAAAAATGGTGATGGAGATGCTGTTTTATCTTCGGGAGATAGTGGTAAATATTTAACATCATCAATTATGATTGTTAAAAGAATTGATAAGGTATCAAGACCTGCATTTATGTCTATAATTCCGACAATTAAAGAAAATAAAAAATTTTTATTATTAGATGAAGGGGCAAATTTAAAAACCACAGAAGACTATTTAGTTCAGTGAGCAAAGTTGGGTGTTGCTTTTTCTAAATCTGTATTAAAAGTAGAAAATCCAAAAGTATCTATTTTAAATAATGGTACAGAAGATAATAAGGGTTATGATTATCACCAAGAAGCAAATAAAATATTAAAGAATTCAAACATAAAATTTGATTACAGAGGATTTATTGAATCAAGATATTTGCTTGAGGGTAATGTTGATGTTGTGGTCGCTGATGGTTTTAGTGGTAATATAGCGCTTAAAGCTCTTGAAGGGACAGTATTATCATTTACAAAATTACTTAAATCAAAAATTAAAAAGAATTTATGAAGAAAATTATGTGCTGCAATGATGAGAGGTGCATTTAAGGACATTAAAGAACATTTAGATTATAGAAATGTTGGTGCTGCTTGAATATTGGGTGTAAATGGAATTGTTATAAAAGCACATGGGTCAAGTGATAAAAAAGCATATTTAGGCGCTTTAAATCAAATTAAATTAGCAATCGAGGCTAATGCTTTAGAAGAATTTAAAAAGGCAATAATTGAATAATGAAAACTTTATTTAACATTGATGGTTTATTTAAAATAATAAAAATCAAACCTAAAAATATTAATTTGTATTATCAAGCTTTAACTCATAAGACATTTTCAAATGAAAATAAATTTTTTAAATCATATGAAAAACTTGAATTTGTAGGTGACTCTATTTTACAAATGTATTCTACTTTGTATATTTATAAAACATTCAAAAAAGAGAATGAGGGAATTTTGTCAATTATTAGAGCGAACAATGTATCTTCTGATTCGTTAGCTCAAATTATTAAAGAAAATAAAATAAATGATTTTTTAATATGTTCAAATAATATTGATGAATTAAAAAATAATAATAAAATTTGTTCTGATATTTTTGAATCATTATTGGCTGCAATTTATATTGATCTTGGTGAAAAAGTAGCATGAGATTTTCTAGAAAGATTTTTATTTAAAAAAATAAAATTTTCAAAAACAAAAGAAGAACATTTGAAAGATCCTAAAACTAGATTGCAAGAGTTATTACAACCAATATTTAAAAATCCAGTTCAATATATTTCAACAAAGAAAAATGATGAGTGGGTATGTAGGGCTATTTGTGGTGAAAATACATATGGTAAGGGAAGGGCCAAAACAAAAAAAGAAGCAGAAATTGCTGCTGCAAAATCCGCTTTAAATAAATTGAAAACAAAATAATAGTATTTTTAGTTTTTCTTGATAAGTTTTTTGTAAATTATTCATCCAATAAATGGAAGAACTAGAACGACAAGAACAGAAATGAAGAAAGCTCTTCTATATACTTTATTTTTATTTTTAACAATTTCATCAATTTCGGCTTGTGAAATCACTTCATTTCCAAAGAAAGATTGAATATCAATAATTCTTTTTTTTCTATAAACAGTGAAATAAATATGAAAAATTAAAACACCAATCATAATAACAATCAATAAAAACCCAACAAATTCAGGATTTTTTGTTAAATCATGAATTCAATCTTTGAATGTAAAAATTCATCAATTAGCATCTTTTAATCATCAAAATAACAATGTAAAAATAATTCCATAAAACAAGAAAGCAATAACAATTCAATTTTGTTTTGCTTGTGATTTATAGAGTTTTATATATAAATTTGAAATAAAAGGAGGAGTTAATCTTGAGCCCGCTAACAATGATTCTCTATAAATTGCTATTGATTGACTAAGATGTCTTGCATCGAGTATTGTTGAAATTAATTTTCATCCAGTTAAAATTATTGCAACAGCAGAAGGAACAAACCAAAAAGGGTGAACTTTTTTAAAAAATACAGTTGAAAGCAATGAAAGTCAAAGAATTAATCCAATCATAATTATTCCAAAGAATATTAGTAAGAATTTTTGTCTTCCTTTTTCATGTTTGAAGACTTTATAGATTCCATTTGGGATTACCCCTTCTGGGTCTTTGATAAATGTTGAATCAATTTTTTTAAGAGTCACCTTTTCTGGTGATTCAATGAATGTTATTGTTCCGGTGTTATAGATAGGTTTTAATTCCAACATAATTATTTATTATTATACAAAATTAAGAAATTTTGATTCCCTTTCTTTTATCCCAAACAAAAAACCCATCTGGAAATTTTTGTTTTAATCTAAATAATGTTACATCTACAACTCTTGAATTATCTTTATTGTTTATTCCATAAATTGATTTAAAAATTTTATTTTTAGATATAAATTTTTGTTCTTTTGTATTGAATTCCTCTACAAGCAATGTCAAAATATCAAATTCTTTTGTAGAAATTTTAATTTCTTTATTATTTTTAATGACTTTTCTTTTTACTAAATCAATAATTACACCATTTCTATTTAATATAGTTTCTTGATGAGAATAATCTCATTTTCTTCTAAGTAAAGAAAATATTTTTCACTTTAAATATTTTTCTTTATCTTCATAATATTGTTCATTTGTGTAAATAATATCATCAGCACCATTTTTGAAATATTTAATATCATTTTCATCAATTTTGTCTCTAAATAGAACAAGTTTGAAATTTCTATTAATATTGTGCATTTTTGAGTAAAAATTTCATGCAAATATGTATTCATATTCTTTTATAAAATCAACAAAGATAAAATCAACAGCCTTTTTCTTTCTAATGCTAATTTCATTGGTATTTTTTTCATTAAATTGTGCAATTGACACATATTCAACATCAATTTTAAGATAAATTGACACATATTCAAATATAGATTGAAAAAATGATAAATTAGAATTAGGGTTTAAGACTACGGTTATGTTGATATTTTCTTTTGAAATTAATTCTTTTTTAACCATACTACTATATAGTATATATAATTTTTAAACATGAATAATGAAATAACAAAAATTCTTGCAATCACATTAAATATTTATCCTAAAAATGATAATGATGCAACAATTAAAATATTGTCTGATAGTAATATTTACTATTTGTTAGTAAAAGGTTTTTACAAAAACGAAAGTAAAAATAAAGCAAATATTTTCATTGGTTCAATTTCTGAATTTGAAATTTTTAATCAATATGGAAACAACAACAATTTTTTGTTAAAAAAAGCTAATTTAATTAATTTCTATGATTATGATGATTTATCAAATAAAGATATTAATGAGGTTTTATTTTATTTATTTCAACAACTAGAAGAAAAAAATTCTGATTTTTTTAAGAATTATTTAAATTATTTTTTTAACGAGAATACTAATAAAAAATATTTATTGTCATAT
>CASEIC010000005.1 GCA_949288045.1 uncultured Mycoplasma sp.
AACAATAATTAAATAAACATATATTTATTTTTTTATTGTTTTTTTGAATTATTATGATTTTATATTATTAATTTTTAATTTGTTTGAATTAACAAAAAACCCTAATTTTTGTTATAGGGTTCTTATTTTAATTAGCACTACATTATTGATATATTAAATTTTTAAATCAATTCAAACCATTCTATGATCAGATGAAACTTCTTTTGTTTTTACTACTTTTTCTCCATATTTATCTATAAAAAGGTAATGTCCTAGTTCATCTTGACCTACTCAAAACACTCCAGAATCAACCACATCAAGTTTTTTGTCAGGAATAACTCAATCCGCTGTTAAACCAAATGTTGAAGTAATAGCTTCAATTTTTGAATGATTAAATCTATTACTTATTTTTCAGTCACCTGTTGCATTTTCATTATATGCATCAAAAGCGCCTTTTGATATAGGAATTTTTGTTCCAGTAATTATTTCTTGATTGATTAAGTCATCACTAACTAATGCTCTTATTCCATATTTATAAGCATCTGGGTCATTTAATGCCTCATCTGTATTAGTACTTTCACGAGGGTCTGCATTTAAATCACCTAATATAACAAATTTTTCTTTTGTCCCATCAATTCCGCCATATTTGCCATTATCATCATAAATTCACTCAGCATTGTTAATATATTTTTTTCAAAATAAAACTTCATATTTATTTCTTTCAGTTGTAACATTTGTGTGAACACCATTAATTTGATTGAAACTTGATGGAGTTGGGTGAGATAAAAGCAAATGAATTGTCTTTCCATTAATTATAACCGGTAGATCAATATGATTTTTTGAAGATAATCTTATATTTTGTCATTCTTTTTCAGTATATCAATTATCCCCAGCTTTTCATGTTTCATTAATTTGATTACCTTGTTCATCAAATTTTTTAACTGTAGAATCTTTAACAACTTTAACTGATGAAATATCTAGTTTTTCATCATTGAAATCTCTCATATCTGAATATTTAAAATTTTGGAATGTTCTAGCATTTTTGATATCTAATTCATATTGAGACATAATGCCAATTGCATAATGACCATGATAATAACCAAATCCATATGCATCATTAGGGCTTTGACTTGAATCAGTTGCTATTACACCATCATTATCTAAATCCATACCCGAAATAAGCCCTGTATTAGTTGCAAATGATTTATAAAATGGATAATGAATTGGTTTTTGAATATCACCACCTCTGTAACCATTCAAACTTTGTCCATAAGATAAGTAATTTTCTTGAAACAGTTCAATAATTTCATCATTTCCATATCCATCGTTATTAAATTCATTTAATGAAAGAATGGCTGGTCTTTGCTTTTGGATGATTGCTGCTATGTTTCTTATTTGCATAATTCTCTCAGTTAATTCTTTTTCTTCTTGAGTTAAAGAATCTGAAACAATACCATTTGATTCTTTTCATTTTGCTATTAATGTTTCTTGTTGTTCATGATTTAGGTGTAAAAAATCATACCATTGTTGATAATGTTCATTGGGGTTGTTATCTGTTGCAAAAGAAACATTGAATGTTGCAAATCTAACATTTTGCTCAGATTCATTTAATGGTGGTTTACTTTTCTCATTAGAACACGAAATAGTAGCCAAACTAGTTAGTGAAACAATGCTTGATAGAGCTATTGAACTTAAAATATTTAGTGATTTAATTTTTCTCATTTTTTTCTCCTTATATTACCAATCTTTGATTTGGATATTTTTCTTTATAAATTTCTCAATCTTCATTTGTTTTTAAATATTTCAACTTTGCCACAAATAAAGAGAGATCATTATAGCTTTCATATGATTCTATTTTGGTAGGTAATGAATTAACATTGTTTTCACATCATTCTTTATTTAATTCCATTCATTTAGTAGGATTTAAAAAATGGTAATTTTCAGAAGTCATAGTAATTGCATAATTATTTGTGGCTATTGTGTAGAGTTGATTATCAACAATCTCTTCATATTCACCAAGTGAATTTAATATTTTATATTCATTAGTTCCGTTTGCGTTTAAGACAGCTTTTAACTCTTTTGAATAGTGATAGACAATTGATTTATTATTTAATTTATTATTTAAATCATTTTCCATCATTTGTTTTAAAGCTAATCCAGGAACTTTAATTATGGATAAATAATTTTGTGTCGCATATGAACTAACAACATTTTTGATATCATTCTCAGTTATATCTCCAGATAAATATGGGTACTTAGATGAATTGTAATTTCTAAAAGATGAATTGTATAGTATTGCAGCTTGAACTTCCTTATTAACTTCATTTGCTTTAAATGAATATGAATCCATTAATAAATTTGATCCATTTTCCTCAGTGTAAATTGCTTTATTTATTGGAAAATATAAATCATATGGTGAATTAGTTAATACACTCTCATCTCCAGATGATGTCTTATTATCATAAATAATTCTCGATTTAGGTAATAATGTTTCATATTCTTTTCATGAAGTTTCATCCATTTGTAAAAGATAATCTTCAACATAATCAGTACATAATGAATATGTACCAATATTTTCAACACCTTCAGTTATATTTGAATTAAATAATGAATTAGTTCCTGTCTCACTTGTTGTAATAAAATCAATTGTTGCAATTGTATAAGTTTTGTTTTCATCTATTAATTCATATTGATTAGTTTGATTATTTAAAATTTCTATAACAACATCAGAATAAGAATTGATAGTCATTTTAACTTGTTTAGAAACTTGATATACTAATGTACCTGAAATTATCGTTCTATTGGATAATAGAAATTTTTTTAAGACGCTTCCTTTAGCTGAAATTATAGATAAAAGATTTTGATGAGGTAATGTATTATATACATCTAATTTTTTTACCATTCCAGAATTGATAGAAGTTCTTATTCCTCCACTATTAATTAATGCTAAGTCAACTTCTTTATTTAATTCTTTAGTAGCACCTAAATATAATGCATCACTTATAAAGTTTCCTAAATTAGTTTCATTAGATCTTATAACTGCTCGCTCACCTTCTAATTTAAATGGGATATTTTTAACAATTGTTTTATCATAAATTTCCTTCATTTTTTGTTCGGATGTAGATATTAAATCACTAATTTCTTTTGTTGAATATCTTTCATATTGATTCAAAATGATAGGATCAATCATATCTGTTCTAAACGTTTCAATTAAACCACTATCTTTATTAAAATTAAAAACTGTTTTTCTAATGCCTTTGGCATATGAACCTGCTTGAATTATGTGAGTATTCCCTATTTTTTCATAATATGTTTCATGAGTGTGACCATCGATTATTAAATCAATTTCTTTTGATAATTCTAAATCGTTTGCAATTGACTTAGAGTAATTCAAACCTGAATGAGCAACAACTATAATAAAATTTAAATTAGCTTGTTGATTTTTTAACTTAATTATTTCCTCTTTTATTGTGGGGATATAATCACTAAATTCAACATCTTTTACACTCTCAGATTTTGTTTGACTGATAGTGTCTGGTGTTGTTAAACCTATAATACCAACATTTAAATCATAATCATCAAGTTTCACTATTTTACTACCTTTAAATAAAGGTTCTTTTGACATCTTATCCTTAATATTTGCACTTATAAATAAATCGTTTGCTCTATTAACATTGTTTTTTAATTTTTCTAAACCAAAATCAAATTCGTGATTACCTATTCCTAAGGCATCATATCCCATTTTTTTAACTACCTCAATTGAAGTTTGTCCATAATCTAAATCATTTATAGCAGTACCTTGTGTTAAATCACCGGCATCTATAAGTAGATCTTTTTTATTTTTCTCAAGATAACCATTCAATGACTTCATTCCCACTACACCATCATTGTTATTTTTCAATAACTGACCATGAATATCATTTGTTGTAAATAATGTAATATTTTCACTAATATTAGACTTTATTTCTCTACTTGTAATTTGATTATTCGCAATCAATGGAATAGTAGTAGATGTGGCAACAATAGCTACACTAGTACTCATAAAAAACAACGATAAACTTAATTTCTTCATTTAATTAACTCTCCTAAATTTTATTTAACTCTCAATAATTAAATAATTTAAAACAATACAAACATATGTCTTTTGTTACAAATTTTTAACAAAACAAAGATAAAGATACTATCGTTATAATTTAACATTATTAACAAATAGACAAAAGCAACTTCCCTTGTCTTTTTGGTATTAAATTATGAATAAAATTTGTGATAAATAAGAAATATCTTAATATTCATTGTTATAATTTAACAAACTATGGATAATGCACACAGTTTAATTAGAACAAATAACCTAACCAAAGACTATGGATATGGAAGGGGTATTTTTAATGTTAATATATATGTCAAAAAAGGTGAAGTATTAGGTTTTTTAGGACCAAATGGTGCTGGAAAAACAACAACAATTAGGCATCTTATGGGATTTAGTGTTCCTCACAATGGTAATTGTTGGATAAAAGATTTATCTTGTTTTGAAAATGCAAAAATTATTCAAAATGATTTAGGTTATTTACCTGGAGAAATTGCTTTGCCAGAAAACTTAACAGCTGAAGAATTTATTCAATATATGGCCAAGTTGAGAAAAATTAAAAATATGAACTACACAAATTATTTAATTGATTTATTCAAATTGGATATCAAAAAGAAAATCAAATTAAAAAGAATGGCTCTTGGCGAAAGAAGAAAACTTGCAATAATAACAGCATTTATGCATGATCCTGAAATTCTTGTACTTGATGAACCCACTTCTGGTCTTGATCCTATTGGACAAATAACATTTATTAAATTTATTAGAGAAGAAAAAAGAAGAGGAAAAACAATTCTCTTATCATCTCATCTATTTAGAGAAGTTGAAGCTGTCTGCGATAGGATATCTATTATTAAAGACGGAAAAATTATTAATGAATGTAATGTAAATGATATTAAATATAGAAACAAAAAAACCTTTATACTAAATTTTAAAGATAAAGAGAATTTTAATTTATTTAAAAATGAAAAATTCAATATAGATTTTGAAAATGAAAATATTTTACAAATTAGAACATCCATTGAAGATAAACAAACAAACGAATTAATAAAAACATTAACATCATATAAACTTGAATCATTTCAAGAACAAAAATTCACATTAGAAGATTATTTTATGCATTTTTATGATCGCAATAAGGATGTGAAATAATGTCATATATAAGATTCGAAAATGTGTACAAAGATTATGGAGATAACAGAGGAATATTTAATATTTCATTTGAAGTTAAAAAGGGTGAATCATTTGGAATAGTTGGAATTAATGGTGCTGGAAAAACAACAATTTTAAGACATATTATGGGATTTATTAAGCAAGACTCAGGAAAAGTTTTGATTAACGATCTAGATTCTTTTAAAGATGCAAAAGAAATCAAAAAACTCGTTGCTTATATTCCAGGAGAAATTAATTTCCCACAAGTTAATTCAGGGAATGATTTTATTAAATTACAAGGTGAATTTTGAAATAAAGAAGATTTAACAAAAACATATGATGTTGTTAAAAAACTTCAATTAGATGCAAGAGCCAATGTAAAAAGAATGTCAAAGGGTATGAAACAAAAAACGGGGATTGCTGTTTCGTTTTTACCTGATAATGATATTTATATTTTCGATGAACCAACCACAGGTTTAGATCCACTTATGCGAAGAGATTTTATAGATCTTGTTTTACAAGAAAGAAAAAAAGGAAAAACATTTGTCATTTCAAATCATATGTTTGATGAACTTGAAGAATGCTGTGATCGTGTTGCGATGATTAAAGATGGAAGAATTTTAAGAATAGTTGATATAAAATCAGAAGTTCATAATAATGAAAATAAAAATTACAAGATTGAATTTAAAACAAAAGAGGATTACCAAAAATTTATAAATGAAAAAATCACATTTATCAAAAAAGATGAAACACAAAATCAAGTACATGTAATAGTTCATGACAAAAATATCAATGAATTTATGAAATTATTAGCAAATTATGATGTTTTGTTTATAAAAGAAAATAAAGTAATGTTGGAAGATTTGTTTATATTAGAATATAAAAAAGATTTAGAAAGGGGTAAATAATGACAACTGTTCAATTAATAACTTTATTTTTAGCATTATTCCTTTCTTTTTTTTCAGGTGCTTTTACAATTATATTAGTTAAAAAAATAAGAAAATCTAAAAGAAATATTGATTCAAATTATACTTCGATAACAATAGCAACAACTCTATGAATTCTTTCAATTTTATTAGTTATAAACTATTGTTTAATAATGATTTAAGGAGGATAAAATGATTAATAAAACACTTTTAAAACAAACATTTAAAATAAATACAAAAGTTCTATTCTCCATATCTGGTTTAATTTCTTTCTTTTTGATTATGATGGGAGTTGGTTTTAAAATTGCTTCATCGAGTGATTCTGGAAATTCATCATTGGGTTCATCAAATGGCATTATAATCATCGATCCTTCACTAATTGATTTAAATCATTATAATTCATCAGTTGTTGTACAAATGATTGGTATGATGTTTCCAATGTTATTTTCTATTTTAATAATGGTTTATACAATAATCACTGCTAATACTTTAATTGCCTCACAAGTTGATAAAGGTTCAATGGCTTATACATTGTCAACACCAATTTCAAGAAAAGAAATTTCATTAACTCAAACTTTTTATTTTATTGCTTCACTATTGTTTATGAATATAGTTGTAATGTTAAGTAGCTTTGCCGCTTTAGGTATAGTTGGAGAAACAAGTGTTAAGCAATTTAAACAAACATCACTTTTATCATTAGGATCTTTTTTATTAAGTATTGCTCTCGGTTCGATATTATTTATGTTTTCGAGTGCATTTAATACAAGTGCAAAATCATTCACATTTGGTGGGGGATTTGCAATCTTATGTTATGTTTTCTTTATGCTTGGTTACATGTCTGATCAATCAGGAAACGAATCATTAAAGTGATTAAAAATATTTCAATATATCTCACTAAATGGATTATTTGTCCCAGATTATATAATTGTCTTTAAATTTGAAATAACATACCAATTTTTAGCAATGGCATTAATTTCAACACTTGGATTCTTCTTTGCAAATCTAATATTTATTAAAAGGGATTTACCACTATAGGAGGATATATGAAAAAAAATGTAATGACATGAGCAATTTGTGGAGCAACATTAGGTACAGCAGTTTTGGTTGGAACACCGACAATTATTTCATTAGCTTTCTATAGAGATACTATTGAATTACAAAAAGATACTATTGATCAAATTAAAACAATCATTCAAGAAACAATTGATTCAAAAGCAAGTGAAGCTTCAATGACTAAAAATGATTTTATGAAATCTATAGGTATGATAGGTGCAGGAAATACTTATGTCGATACCGGAGTAATTAATAAAGAAGTAATGAGCAAAGTTAAAGAAAATCTAAGTAATTTAAAAGATTATTTAGCATACAATTCAATTAGTTTTGAAAGAATTGCTGAACCTGTTGAGAATAAACCTTTCAAAATTTATTTAATGATTAATCTTTCAGATAAATATTTATATAGCGATAAGCTAATAAAAAATTCTGATTACAAAATAACAAGTAACTATATTAGTATTACAATTGATTCAAAAACTATTTGTTCAATTCCTTCATCAGAAACATCTTCAAATGATATTGAAATTCCAAACAACTAATCTTTTGTTGACACTATAGCATTTACAAAAGCCGAAAATAATTTTGATGGTTTTAGTGGTCTTGCAGTAAATTCTGGATGATATTGAACTCCAACATAAAATGGATGATTTTTTAGTTCACAAATTTCCATAAGTTTTTTTGTGCTATTAAATGCTGAAAAACTAAATTCTTTGTCTTCTAACTTATTAATATATTTTGGATTAACCTCATAACGATGTCTACTTCTTTCATAAACTTTTGTTGACCCATAAATTTTATGAGCAATTGTTCCTTCTTTAATTAGAACAACATCCTCTCCCAATCTTAAAGTTCCTCCAATATTTTCCTTATCTTTACCTTCTATAATATCCAAGATATAAGAACCTTTTTCGCCAAATTCACTAGATGTTGCATCTTTAATACCTTTTAATCTAGCTTGATTTATTGTCATTGCTTGCATTCCAAAACAAATACCTAGTGTAGGTATTTTGTTTTTTCTAGTATAGTCAACTGTTATTACTTTACCTTCAAATCCTCTTTTACCAAAACCTGGTAATACAACAACACCATCAATGTCTCTTAATTTTAAAGCAACATTTTTTTCATCAATATCATCAGATGATATTCATTTAAAATTTACTTTTGCTTCTGAGTAAACTGAACTAATAAATAAAGCTTCTCTTATTGATTTATATGCATCTTCAAGTTCAACATATTTTCCAACCATTGCAATTGTAATTTCTTTTTTGTTTGCTGTTTCCAATTTATTAACAAAATCTGCCCATTCAGACAAATTCGATTTTTTAACTTTCATTGAGAAATGTTCAAGGATTTTTGCACAAACATTTTGTGTATCAAAATATAAAGGAATTTTGTACACAGAATTAAAGTCAGGTAAAGGAATTACACAATCCTTTGGAACATATGAAACATCTGCAACTTTATTTATAATAGCTTCATTGACTGGTTTTTGTGATCTTAAAAAAATCATATTCGGTCTTACACCACCAGAATTAAGGAGTGATAAAGAATTTTGAGTTGGTTTAGTTTTAAATTCTCTAGAAGTTCCAATTCATGGAACAAATGTTACATGAGCAAAAAATACATTCTTAGGATTTTTATATGCAAAATCACTTATAGCTCTTAAAAAAGGATCTGATTCTATATCACCAATTGTTCCACCAATTTCAACTATATGAAAATCGGGTTTTTCTTTCTTTATGGTTTGATTAATAATATTAATAATTTCATTCGTAAAATGAGGAATCATTTGAACTGTTTTACCATTGTATTTTCCTTTTCTTTCATTTTCAAAAATACTTTGATAAATTCTTCCTGTGGTGTAATTAGATTCTCTTGTCAAAGTTTCATCAATAAATCTTTCGTAATGTCCTAAATCTAAATCAGTCTCACCACCATCGGCTGTTACATATACTTCTCCATGTTCATAAGGAGATAAAACACCTGGATCAATGTTTAGATAGCAATCAAGTTTTTGCATAAAAACTTTATATCCTCTTGCTTTTAAAACATTTCCAATTGAAGCAGCGGTAATTCCTTTACCAATTCCAGAGATAACACCACCAGTTACAAATATAACTTTTGTATTATTTTTTTTAGTTTCTTTTGACTGTGTTGTTTTTTTCTTCTGCATATACTACTTTCTGTTAAAAGTTTCAGGAGATGGAGTTGTCTCACCACCTTCTTCTGGCGGAGTTTGAGTTCCTTCTTCAGTATTTTCCAATGGTTTTAATTCATGCCCTGTTGCATATAAAACAGAAATTGTTGTTACAGTTGCAACCACAACTGTACCAAACATTAAACCAAATGAAACCAATAATCTTTTTCTCCCTGACATCTTATCTCCAATACTTCAAATATTATTTAATTTATTATACTCTTAATTTATTATGTTTAATGTAAGTTTTTGTAATGTCTTTAACTTTTTTTATTATAAAATTTATTATGTCAAATTAAATTACTTTAAAACAAAAAATCTTTCACAAAATTAATCAAGATTAAATTAAATTGTTTTAAATAAACAAGAATTTTAAAATATTCAGGAGATCAAAAATGAGAGAATTTAATGAACAAGAGCAAATAAGAAGAAAAAAATTATCTGACAATAATAAAAATGGAATTGTTTCTTACTCAAAAAAACAAAAAATTTCTCATAAAATTGATGAGCTTCTAAATGAGTTTAAATCATTTTCAAAAGATGAATTAGAATCAAAAAAAACCATTGTTTCAACATATGGAAGAATCATTAGCAAGAGAGGACCATTTACTCAAATTAGATTGGATGAATTCAATTGTCAAATTTATGTAAATAATAAAATGGATGAAAAGCTTTTTGATTTTGTTTCTAAACTAGATATCGGAGACATTGTTTGAGTTGAAGGTATTGTAATGAAAACAATGACAGGAGAAATTGCAATTAAAGCTTCACAAGTAAAACTTATGTCTAAATCATTAAAAGTTCTTCCTGAAAAATATCACGGTCTTGCTGATGTTGAAGAAAGATATAGACATAGATATGTGGATTTAATTGTTAACAAAGACGTTAGAGAAACATTTAGAACTAGAACAAAGATAATTACAGGAATAAGAAAATTTTTTGATTCAAAAGGTTATCTAGAAGTTGATACTCCAATTCTACAACCAATTTTAGGTGGTGCTGCTGCAAAACCTTTTAAAACACACCATAATGCTCTAGACAGAGAATTTTATTTAAGAATTGCAACAGAACTTCCTTTAAAAAAACTTTTAGTAGGTGGTTTTGAAAAAGTTTATGAAATTGGAAGAATATTTAGAAACGAAGGAATTGATACAACTCACAATCCTGAATTTACTTCAATTGAATTTTATGAAGCAAATGCAGATCTTGAAGATATGATGAATTACACAGAAGAAGTTTTTAGATTTTTAGCTAAAGAACTAAATAAAAAAGAAATTGAATGAAATGGAGCAACAATTAATTTAGATCAAAAATTCAAAAGAATTAATATGTGTGATGAAGTTTCAAAACATGTTGGTTTTGATGTTAAAAAAGCTTCATTAGAAGATTTAAAAAATGCAGTTATTAAAACAAAAAATAAAGTTGAAAAATATCATGATGAAGGACATTTAATAAACATATTATTTGAACACTATGTTGAAGAAACATTAATTCAACCAACATTTGTTTATGGTCATCCATTATCAATTTCTCCTCTTGCAGCAAAAAATGATGAAGATCCAAGATTTACAGATAGAGCTGAATTGTTTATTAATAAAAAAGAATTTGCAAACATGTTTACTGAATTGTCAGATCCTATTGATCAATTAGAAAGATTTGAAAATCAGTTAAAAGAAAGAGAAGCAGGAAATGATGAAGCAAATGAAATTGATTGAGATTTTGTT
The DNA here is from genome assembly GCA_949288045.1 of uncultured Mycoplasma sp. GTDB lineage: Bacteria > Bacillota_I > Bacilli_A > Mycoplasmatales > Metamycoplasmataceae > UBA710. Next base: position 11,116 of record CASEIC010000005.1, read on the forward strand.
GAAGCTTTAGAATATGGAATGCCTCCTGCGGGTGGATGTGGAATTGGAATTGATCGTTTAATAATGCTATTAACCGGAAATACCTCAATTAGAGAAATATTATTATTCCCACATTTAAAAGCAGGAAAATAAAGGAGTTAAAATGAGTAGGAAACTTTTTGCATTTGACTTAGATGGTACATTATTAAATAGTGATAGTCAATTATCTAATGAAAACATAAAAGCACTTAAGGCTGCAGGTGATAGAGGTCATATCTTAATGATGGCAACTGGAAGAAATTATATTTATTCACAACTTGCTCTAAAACAACATTGAGGTTTATTTAACTACTTTGTTGGTTGCAACGGTTCAATAATTCATTCAATTAAAGAAAGAGATTTAAAATCAAAAAATAATAAATTATCTTTTGATTTTGTTATGGAGATACTTGATGAAATTAAAAGTGTTGGTGGGACTATTCAAGTTTCAACTGAATGAGAAGTTTTCACAGATTATCTTTTACCTGAAAGTGTTAAGTTGCTAAGAGATGGAATCAAAGAAAGATTATTTGATCCATATCCATCAGTTTTTGAAATGTCTGAAGAAAATAAAAAAGCGATTGTCCAAATATCTGTTCACTTTGAAGAACATAATGTTAGAAAAATGCAACAAAAATGAATTGAACAATATGGTGATGCATATGAGTTTACCATTACATCAAAACATAATATTGATATAAATTTAAAAGATATTTGTAAATTAAATGCAATTAAAGAGATTGTAAAACTTGAAAATATTGATTATGAAAATGTATTTGTATTTGGTGACACACAAAATGATATTAAAGGACTAGAATACTATAACAATACATATGCAATGGAAAATGGTTTACCAGAAACTAAAAAAGCAGCAAAACATGTAATTGGTAATAATGATTCAGATGCAATTGCAAAAGTTATATTTAAAAATATTTAATAACAGAAAGATAATATGGAATTAGAATTTGGAACAGCAGGAATTAGAGCAATTGTAGGAAATAATTCAAACCAATTAAATGAAGCTCATGCAGCAAGAATTTTTAGTGCATTTGCAAAATATATAAATCAAAAATATAAAGATGTAGAAAACAAATCAATTGTAATCGGTAGAGATAATAGAGTAAGAGGGAAAAGGTTTGCTAGACTTGCAGCTAACATTCTAACATCAAATAACATCAAAGTTTATTTCGATGACAACATGTTAGCAACACCATTTATTAGTTGTATGATTAGATATAAAAACTCTTTAGGCGGAATTAATATTACAGCTAGCCATAATCCAAAAGAATATAATGGAATTAAACTTTATAACAAATTTGGTTACCAAATGTTGCCTGATGAAATAATAGAAGTCAAAAAATATTTTGACGACTATGAAAAATACTTAGAATATATTGATAAAAAAGTTGAAATCAATAAATCTGATTTAATAATTGATATTAATAATGATGATATCAACTATTATGTAGATGAAGTTCTTTCATTAAACAAAAAAAAGCAAGATATTTCAAATATTAAAATTATTTACTCTTCATTGCATGGAACCGGATATCAATATGTAAAAAATATTTTTGATAAATTAAATGCAAACATTATTTATGAAAAAAATGAAATCATTGAAGATGAAAATTTTTCATATGTTGAAAATCCTAATCCAGAATATGAAATTGCATACAAAAACACTATTAAGTTAGCAAATGAAAATAATGCGGATTTAATTCTGGTAACAGATCCAGATTCTGATAGAGTTGGTGTTGCTTACAAAGATGGTAATGAATTTAAATTAATTAATGGTAATGAAAATGCAATTTTAATCACTGATTATTTAATAAATAATAAGAACAAAAACATTAATGACTATTACCTAGTATATTCTTTTGTTTCAACTTCTCTACCATCAAAAATGTGTAAACTTAACAATATAAAATCTTATGTAACTGAAACTGGTTTTAAATGAATTGGAAAAACAATTACTGAATTGGAAAATAAAGAAACCTTCTTTTTTGCATTTGAAGAATCATATGGTTCATTGGTAAACAATAAAATTTCTCTAGACAAAGATGCTATTCAATCAGTTTTAATGATTGCATTAATTGCTTCAGAAGCAAAAAAACAAAATATGAACTTAAAAGATAAATTAGAAAGTATTTATTCACAATATGGATATATGCAAGCTAAATCATTTAGTTTTGATTTAAAAAGCAAAGAGCAATTAGAGCAAATCAAATCAAAATTTAAAGACATTGAATTTGATAATGCAACATTCATTGATTATTCAAAAGGAAGAGGTGCTGTACTACCAAATGATATGCTTGCTTATGAATTTAATAATTCTTCAAATTGAGTTTCGCTAAGACCTTCGGGTACAGAACCAAAATTTAAAATATATATTCATGTTGTTGAAGAAACAAACATAAAATCAAAACAAATTTTTGATGAATTATTTAACATTATCAAAACTAAGTTAGAACTATAATATTTATTATGCCTATAGGATTAATATTAACTCTATTCACAACATGTTGCCTTCTTTCAATTTGGTGTTTTAATCACAAAACTAAAAAAATATTTAATAATTATTGATTTTATACAATTTTAAATGTAATTTTTTTAAGTTGTTTTTTAGCTTTCAGATGATCTAAAGATCTTATCTCTTGAATGAATAATGATTATAGAGGACTAATTGGGAAAATGGATGTAATAAAATCAAAAGTTTTACTTTTAGATATGTGTCCATTTAATGCTGTTCTATTATCTTTATTTTTAATTTTTGATCGAAAAAGATATTTAGCTTCATCAATTTCAATAATAAGTTTTATTGGTGGTGTAATAACAATTTATGGACAAGTAGCTTTCGAAACAATCGGAGATCTTTACTCAACATACTATGATATGACATGATGAGAATATACATTTGGAAATGATCTATATTTCATACTTCATTTTTATTTAACAATTATGTCAATGATTGTTTTGATGAACTCAAAAGCATTCAATCTTAAAAAAATTGTTGTTTCACATATATATGTAATTTTATTTTTTGTTTATATTTCAATAATATCTTTTACATTAAATATTGAATGAAATGTTACAGGTATAAGACCTAATGATTGAGGAATAAATGGAGAATATGAAGTCATTGGAAAAATTCTTAATCTACCATGACCATGAATTCCTGTTATTTCATTTATTTTTATATGATTAATAAACTTAATTATTTTTCAAATCAGAAACATCATGGTTTTAGATAAAAATTATCTATACAAAAAATTATGGGTTTCATACAAATTAAAAGATGAATATGTTTCCTTTATTCAGAAAGTATTCTTTACTTAATTATTTTTCTAACAATTCCTCTAGTGTTGCTTGAAAATCAAAATCATTATCATCTTCTCTCTTATCCTTTTTAAAAACTATAACCCTTCCTTCTCTTACATCATAAATTCTTCTTTCTTCATCTAATATGTTTAAAGTTGTCATCAAAATAATTCCTTGTCCTTTTCCCGTTATTATTTCTAATTCAAAATCAAAAGACATATCAAAAGATATTAATGAACTCATTATTTCCCTTGTTGCTTCTTCTGCTGTTAATCCATGTAAATCAATTGTCATAAAATAATATTAACATTGATATGTTAAAATTTCTAAACTTATGACAAAAGAACATGAAATTAAACCAACATTTTGACAATTATTTTGGCTATTTCTAAAAATATCAATTTTTAGTTTCGGTGGTGGAAATGCAATGTTTCCTATGATAAGAAATTATTGTGTAGAAAGATATAAATGAATTACAGATCAAGATATTGATGACATTCTAATTGTTACTAATTCATTACCTGGTGCAAGTGCTGTTGAAGCTATTGTTTATATTTGTTACAAATTGCTAAACTCAAAATGAAAAGCGGGATTGGTTACAACACTTGCTTTATTACCTCATACAGTATTATTTTTTGTTGTCTTTTATTTAGGCACAAAATATATACCACCTCAATATTTAAAAGTAATATATGTTGCAGTAATTCCTATCATTATTGCTTTACTTTTAAATATGACAATTAGATATATAAAAAGAGAAGATAAAAGTATTTCTCTTACTATTCATTGATTAATAATTGTTGTTACTCTAGCTTTTAGTGTTTTTGTCCCCGTACCATGATGCATGCCTATTTTTATTATTGTTTTCTTAATTATTTGTATGCTAATTTACAAGTGATTTAAAAATAAAAAAATAAAGAACACAGAAAGAGAGGAACAATAATGTCTCTAATTCTTTCTATTATTGTTGTTTTGCTTGGATGTTTAATTATTTCGTTTGTTGTATTTGGTGGTGCTCAAATGTTTATTCCATATTTCAAAATATTATTAGTAAACATTTTAAAAGTTAGTCAAAATGATTGAGATGCTGTATTATCAATTGCAAATTCAACACCAGGAGTATTTGGACTAAAAGTTTCATTTGCATCTGGATATTTAGCGGCACAAGGACATTGACTTGGATTTATTTTAATGTTTTTTTCTTATGCAATATTTATTATTGTTCCAATTGTTGTAATGTTGTTTGTAATGAAAAAATATAATCAATTTAAATCATCTAAATTTATGGTTTCATTTTTAAAACTTATGAAACCAACTATTGCCGGAATCTTACTATCAATAGTTGTAAACCTTGGAATGTCTTTAATTGTTCCATTTGTTGGATTTAATGATCTTGGAACAAATTTTGGTGAACTAGATAATTATTTTCACCTTCAAGATACATTTTTTAAACAATGAAGATATTGAGTATTATTAGCTTGAACATTTGTTTCTATACCTGTTGATATGTTTGTAATAAAAAAATTCAAGATAAATATTATTTATCTAATAATTGCAAATATTGCACTATGTATGGTTTTATTTGAACCTTGGTTGAATTAATTCAAAATTATTCAAATTAATTCAAAATTATTCAAATTGATTTATAATACATATGGAGTTAATCAATGTCAAAGATAGTACAAAATAAAATATTTTCATTTATAAAAGAACACAAAATAGTTAAAACTAAAGACATAGAAAAAAAATTTAAATTAACTCAATCTTCAACAAGAAGATATTTAATAAAACTTGAAGAATCAGGATTAATTGAACGTCTTTTTGGAGAAATTACTTTGAAAGAAAATTTAAATGTATTTACAGATGAAGATGTAAATAAAAAAATTAACTCCAACATTGAAACAAAAAGAAAAATTGCAAAACATGCTTCCGTTTTATCTCAAAACTATAAAACTATATACATAGATTCAGGAAGTTTATGTTATTACTTATTAGAGTTTTTAGATAAAAACATAGAAATTTTTACAAATTCGATTTCAAATGCAAATAGGGCAGTTGAATTAGGATTTAAAAAAATTAATATTCTTGGTGGTATTTTAAAACCCGAAACATTATCTATCGTTGAATTTAATAAAACTGAATTAGATAAAATCAACTTTCCCATATCTTTCTTGGGTGTTAATGCAGTTGATGAACAAGGAAATCTTTATACACCAGAAAAAAGAGAAGCTAAAGCAAAAAATGACATAATCAATAAATCACTAGTAAACGTTATCCTATCTGAAAAAGAAAAATTCGATTCTATTTCAACTTTTAAATTTAGTGACACTAAAAAAAATATCATTATTGTTACAGATGCTAAACAAATTAAATTTAAAAATAAAAATATCCAAGTTATAAACACAAAATAAGGAGGTAAAATGAATTTTAGTGAATTCTTTAAAAATGACCTTATTCTAACTAACAAAAGTTATTCTTCAAAAGAAGAAGCACTAAAAGATTTTGCAAAAGTGTTAGTAAATAAGGGTTATGCTAAAACACAAAAAAGAGTTGTAGAAATGGCTCTTAAACGTGAAGCTGAATCCTCAACCGGAATTGGTGAAGGAATTGCAATTCCTCACATTAGAGATGAAGTAATGAAAACTTCATGTATTTTCTTTGCAAAAGTAAATAAAGTTAATTGAGATTCATTAGATGGTCAACCAGTTGATTATGTATTTTTCATAGCTTTAAATCCAAAAAGTAGTGGATCACATATGGAAATTTTGGCTGCTTTAATGAAACTATTTATGAATCCTGATTTCAAAAATGAATTAACTTCTGTTAAAAACATACCATCTTTAATCAAATTAATGAATAAATATAATGAAGAGGAAGAAATAGAACAAACAACAAATACAAACTCTTCAAATAATGGCTGAGATGTAGTTGCAGTTACTGCTTGTCCTACAGGTATAGCTCATACTTTCATGGCAAGAGATATGTTAGAAAAAGCTGCAAAAGAAATGGGTATAAGAATTAAAGTTGAAACACAAGGTGCTGATGGAGCTAAAAATGTTTTAACTGATGAAGATATTAAAAATGCAAAAGGTGTAATTATAGCTTGTGATAGAGTTGTTGAATTATCAAAATTTGCAGGACACCCAAATGTTCTTGAGATGGGAACAAAACCAGTTATTAAAGATGCTAAAAAAGAAATTACAAGAATATTAAATGGTGAAGGAAGTAAATTCCAAGGTAAAGCAAAATCATTTGATTCATCATCAGATGGTGAAGCTGAAATGTCATTTAATAAATTTGGTAAAAGAGCATATAAATCTCTATTAACTGGAGTTTCATATATGCTACCATTCGTTATCTTTGGTGGTATATTGATTGCTATAGCATTCTTAATTGATATGGCAAATGCTGGTTCAAGTAATTTTGGATCAGTAAATGAAGTTGCAAGATGATGTAAAAAATTAGGTGATTTGGCATTTGGATTGATGGTGCCAATTATGGCAGCATACATTGCCTTTGCTATTGTTGGTAGACAAGGATTACTACCCGGATTTATAGTTGGTTTAATAGCCAAAGGAGATTTCTTCTTTAACTTAAACCCTGAAACTGGAAAAATTAGTTGACTATTGCTACCAGGAGACACAGACCCAGCAGGAGCTTCATCAGGAGTATTTGGTGCTATTGGGGGGGCTTTCCTTGCTGCGACAATTTTGATTCTAATGTCAAAATTATTTGTGCTTCAAGTAAATACAAAAAATGGTAAAAAACCTTGATTCCCACAATCATTAAATGGAATTAAAAACATTTTATTATTCCCATTATTTGGAACATTCTTCACAGCAATTTCATTCTGAATTGTTAATATTCCTTTAATTTATCTAAACTATGGATTCTCAAAATTCCTTGAATTATTTGAAGGAAAAGAATACTTAGCTTGATTATTAGGACTAATCCTTGCAGCTATGATGTCAGTAGATTTAGGAGGACCAATTAACAAGGCTTCTTATGTATTTGCTACAGCATCACTATCAACAGCAGCGGGTCAAGGAACAATTGCTATGGCAGCATCAATGGCTGGTGGTATGTCGGCTCCCTTAGGAATTGCTCTAAGTTGTACATTCTTTAAAAAATTATGAACAAAAGAAGATAGAGAATCTGGATTTGTTAACTACATTATGGGGGCGACATTTATATCAGAAGGAGCAATTCCATTAACACTTAAAAATCCAAAAGTTATGATGCCATCAAACATTATCGGTTCAGCAGTAACAGGAGTATTAATCGGAGCATTAGGAGTTAGAATTGCCGCTCCACACGGAGGTATCTTAACAGTTGCACTTGCAAAATGTAACTACTTCACAAACGAAGCAGCTTCAACTGGAATGGGTGTAGTATTCTTTATTGCAGCTGTATTGGCTGGAGCAGTGACAACAATGTTTTGTATTCTACTATTTACAAAAATATTTGCAAATAAAGGAAACAAATCTTCTTCAGAAAAATCATCACTATTTAAAAAATCAACTAAAAAAGATTTCTCAAAAGCACAAATTAAAAATAACAACTTTAATGAAAATTTAGTATTAAAAAATATTTTATTTGCTTAATTACAAGTAAAGAGGGGTTAAATATGATTTATACTATTACTTTTTCGCCTGCAATTGATTATGTAATCAATACAGACAAAAAATTTGATTCAAATGATTTAAACCGTGTTGAGGATTATGAATTTTTACCTGGTGGTAAAGGAATTAATGCTTCTATTGTTTTAAAAAGAAATGGTTTTGATAATCAAGCAATTACTTTTTTAGGAGGTTCAACTAAAAATCTATTTATTGATTTAATGAAATCTGAAAAAGTTAAATTGATTGATTTTGGAGCCTCAAATGACACAAGAATCAATGTTAAAATGTTTGCAAAAAATGCTACATTCGAAGTTAATGGTGCAAGAGCAAAATTAGGTAAAACTCAATATGATAAATTAATCAAATTCATCGATAAATTAAAGAAAAATGATTTTGTTTTCATAATGGGTATTTGTGATGAAAAAATTCTAAAAGAACTTGTTAAAAAAATTAGTGACAAAGGCATTGAATTCGCGCTCGACATTGATTCAAAAGTTGTTTTAGATGTTTTAAAATACAAACCATTTATTATCAAACCAAATCGTAGCGAATTAGAATCATTACTTTCAACAAAAATTACATCTGTTGAAGAAATGAAAAAAGCTATGACAAAATTAAAGGCAAAAGGACTAAAAAACCTTATGGTTTCAGATGGTGGTAAAGGATCATATTTTATTGATGAAAATAACATTTGTTATCAAATAACGCTTAAAAAGACATTTAATATTGTTTCAACTGTTGGAGCTGGAGATACATTAATTTCATCATTTACAACTATTTATCGTAAAACAAATGATGTTGTTAAGTCTCTTAAAGAAGCCACATCACTATCAATAGGAACTTCATGTACAAGATTCTTAGCTTCTAAATCAGATAGAACTAAGTATCTAAAATATATTGAAGTAAAAGAAATATAATCAGAAAATCACCTTAATTGGTGATTTTTTATTATTAAATTAAAATAGAATTTTAAAATCTATTCATTGATTTCCTACTTCTTCAATATAAATATTTAAAGTTATCTTTACCTCTTTAGCAGATTGATTGCTTGCCAACAAAACTCCTTCGACATTTTCTTTGTTTTTAAGCAATTCAGGATTTTGAAATAGTATGTATCTTTTATCAAAAACGAATGTTTTATCAATATCTAAATATTCTTCAAAATTATTTAAACCCAATTCACTAGCTGAAAATGAATTTTTATTTAATTTTAAATAATTCAAATTATCAACATCTCCTCCACCGATATCGCCATCTGAATCATTATTGCCACCATTATCATCACTTGGTCCATTTTCATTATTATCAACCTTATCTTTTTTATTCAAAATGGTATAAACTCCTGCCCCACAAACAAAAAGACCTGATGCTATTAGTCCAAAAGTTACAAAAATAAGAAACTTAGATTGAGTTGATAAATTCTTTCAAGACATAGTTAAAATTATATAAAATTTAATGTTCAATAAATTCAATCTAAATTTTCAATTTAAATTGAAAAGAATACTTTTAACTTTGTTATTCTATTATTCATCAAATTCAATATATTTTTTCATTTCTAATAATATATTGAATAAATTTATATTTTCAACTCCTTTTTCATTGATTCCGTTGTATTGAGATGATTTTGTAACAATCATTTTCTTAAAAAAATCTTTTATTAATAATAGTGGCCTCAATTCTCTATCATATGTTTCTTTTTCTTCCATTGAATAACATAATTGGATATAGTATTTTTTTCCTGAGGAATTAAATACAAAATCAATTTCATAACTTTTTCTTACTTGTTTATTATTTTCAATTATAGTAGTATTTATTTGCATTACATTTAAATCAAGATTTCTCGTTGAAAATTCATTAGATAAAATATTTTCTAAAACAAATCCATAATCATCTTTTTGATAATCTAATAAATAATTTCTAATTCCTAAATCACAAAAATAAATTTTATTTTTTCCTTCTACAATTTTTGAATTTTTATAATCTAATCTTTCAACCTTGTAAATCAAAAAAGCATTTTCTAAAAGAGTTACATATCTATCTAATGTTTCATAAGTTATTTTTATTTGATTTGAATGCAAAATGTTGAGTAATTTATTTAAATTTAATATATTCCCTATATTAAGAGCTAATACTTTTAAAATAGATTTTAAAATTGATTTACTTTCTATTTTGTATCTCTCTGTAACATCATTAATATAAACATTTTCAAAAATGTTTTTAATTATTTCTTTTTTTCTTGAAATATTTTTTTCAATAACAACTTGAGGTAATGAGCCATAATCATTTATTAATGAATAAATCTTATTTTTATCAACTATTCCTTCAGTTAATATCTCAGGATAATTTATTTTGTTTTCTTTATAAAAATTGTATATTTCACTAAATGATAAAGGTCAAACATGGATAGGGAAGCCTCTACCTCTAAACTCTGTAATAATATCAGTAGATAAGAATCTTGAATTTGATCCTGTTATATAAATATCAACATTTTTGATTTTCATTAACGATATAAGAACAAATTCAAAACCTTCAACTAATTGAATTTCATCAAGTAAAAAATAATACATTTGATCATTTTTAATTTTTGATTTTAAATATCTACTTAATTCCTTTGAATCTAATAATTTAGAATTTTCATCATCATCAAATGATAGATAAATTATGTTTTCATTTAAAATACCTTGGCTTTTTAAATGCATAAAGAAAAGTTCGCTTAATAAGAATGATTTTCCAGATCTTCTTAAACCTGTAATTATCTTTATCATTCCATTATGTTTTAAACTTATAAGTTTATCTAAATATTCATCCCTTTTTATTATCATAACTATTGAATTATACACTTTTTTAGAGTGAAATAGGTGTTTTTGTAGTGTTTTACTCTAAATTTTTGTAATTTATTAC
>CASEIC010000006.1 GCA_949288045.1 uncultured Mycoplasma sp.
GTTCTTTTTCACTAATGTTTGTAAATTGCATATAATGTAATTGTCCTTTCTTTATTATGGGTTAAATTAATTTTACAAGGACAGCCAGGGAGAAATCCTTGGTTTTTTATTATTGGTATTTATTTTGGTAACTTTTTATCACTTTTTGTACATAAAAATATGAAATCTTTTAAAATTTAATATATGAAAAAAGTTCATTTAGGTTTAGATTTAGGAATAGCATCAGTAGGGTGATCTCTTGTTGATGAAAATCAAAATATAATAGCAACAGGATCTCATTTATTTTCTAAATTATCAGATCCAAGTGATAATAAAAACAAAAAATATGGAGAAGGTACAAGAGGCCAAATTAGAAGAACAAGAAGAATGTTAAATAGAAAGAAACAAAGAAAAATTGATTTCTTAAATATGATTGATTTATACAATGATAATCATCAACTAAAAATTAAAGAAACTCAAAAACCCTCTTCTTTATATAATGAAAAATATCAATCTATCTTTGGTTTTACAAAAGATAATTCATCAACAAATTTTCTATTTAATGAAGCTAAAAAATATGACATTTATAAAATCTGAAGAAATGGATTGGAAAAAGAAATATCACCAAAAGAATTATTTCTATTTTTATATTTTAAATTAGGTTTAAGAGGTGTTTTTTTTAAATCATATGAATTTGATGAAAATAAAAAATATACTTATGAAGATTCATTATTAAAAACACTTTATGAAGATGTTTATTTTAAGAAAAATAGAAAATATAGAAATCAATCAAATGCAGATATGACATATTCAATTTATCATAATTGAAAAGATATTGAAGTTGTATTAAGAAATTGTTCATATATAAATGAAGAATTTATCAATGATTACAAAGAGATATTTTTTAGACATAGACCTTTTAGCAAAGGACCAGGAAATTTTGAACTACCCAACCAATCTAAATGAGGAATTATTTGAGATGATAAATCAAAAACAAAAGAAGAAATGGAACAAGTTAATTTATGAGATAAGAAAATAGGTGTTTGTCCAATATCTCTTTATAAAAATAAAGGAAATATTGAAAAAGCAAGTAAAAGATTAAACCAATATTTTTGTATAGCTGAATTAGCTAATATCATTTCTCAACTTGTTTATGTAAGGTTTGGAAATTCTGTAAATGATGCAAAAAGATTATCAAGAAAACAAATAATGGAAATTATTAATAATTCTCTTTCAAAAAATGAAAGAATAACAAGAACAAGAATAGAAAAATTTTTAGATGGTATTAACATTTATAATTTTCCAACAACAAAAGATGGGAAAAGTTCTAATTTTGAATCAATGGAAAAAGTAAGAAAATATTTTTCTAAAGAAAGCGGCTTCTTTATCTTTAGTGATACAAACAATATAAGAATTGAAGATCAATATGAATCACTAAGTATGATAGATTCAAAAAGATTTAAATTCATTTCAAAATATTTTGAAAAAGATGAATCTAAAGACAATAAAAATAAAACCCAAAATAGAAAGTATAAAGAATGTATTATTGAACTTAAAGAAAGTTGTGCTGGATTAATGAATCTTGGATTTGATTTAAATTACGAACAACTTGCAAATTTTAATGATATTAAAGAAGCTGATATAAATGGAACAAGAAATTATGGTTTTGATGCATATTATGAATATCTTCAAAATTTCTTTAGTGCCAATGGAGAGTTGGAATCATTTGCTGTATATTTTAAAAATGAAATAAAAGAAGGACAAAAACTAACTTATAGATTTAATGATAATTCAAAATATATTCCTGAAAATATGTATAAGGAACAAGATTTTATTTCGCCTAACACAAGAAATACATTAAAAGAAATGATAAGAGTTATAAATAAATGTTTAAGACAATATGTATATAAAAACGATTTTAAATTAGAATCAATTATTTTAGAAACAACTTGAGCAGATGGACAAATTAGCGAATCACTTTTATCTGAAGAAAAAAGAAAAGATTTAATAAAATTCCAAAATTATAATGAGAAGAAAAGAGAAGAGGCAACTAAAGAATTAGAGAAAAATAATATTGAGACATCTGAAGCAAACATTAAAAAAATTATACTTTGAAGAGAACAAGATAAGAAAGATGTTTACACTAATAAATGTATTTTGATCGGTGAACTTATAAGTTGCCAGATTGATCATATTGTTCCAGAAAATATTTCATTTAATTCTAATTGAGAAAATTTAGTTTTAACATTAAACAACTCACAAAAAGGAAACAAATTAGCAAGAGAACATATTCAAAATAATCCTGATATTATTCAATTATGAAATACATTGTACAAAACAGGAGATAAAGAAAAAGGTGTTGAAGCTCAAATTAAGTCAAAGAAATTAAAAAACTTAATGATGGAAAGATCTGAATTATCTAATCAAAATTTTATTAATTCTAATTTGACAGAAACAACATATGCAATTAGAAAAGCAAAAGATGGTTTATCTTTCTTTATAGAAAATTTTAATAATAATTACATAGATAAAAAAACAAGTGAATATGAAAAAATAAGCGATTGTGATATTAGAACAATAAGTGGTTATCAATCTCAAAAATTGAGAGAAGATTTCTTTAGATTGCCTAAAAAAGATAGAAAAATATCAAATCACCATTCTCATGATGCAACTATGATAGCTATGTTTTCGTCATTTGAACATGTAAATAATTTCTATAATGAAATTAAAAAAGAAGGACCAAAAAAATTCATACTAAATAACTTATATAAAAACAATAACAAATTTATATCTATTAATGATTTAAATAAAATAGTAAATAATTCCGAAGAATTAAAAAATAGAATTTTAAATTCAAAATGTTTATATAGTTTTAAGAAAGTAACAATATTACCAAAAGGATTTGATAAATTAAATTCTAAAGAAAAATGAGAAAAAATAAAATTTATTGATTCTAAACAAATTTTCTCAAATCAAAATGTTGATGGATATGTTGAAATTGATGGGAACAAACATAAGGTTGAATATATAAGATTGAATGATTTTACTTTAAATAAAACTAATAATTCAACAAATAAAAATATGATTATTCTATTTAGAGATATTAAAGCTTTATTAGGTGGAATAACTAACTTGAAAGAAATTAGAAACAAATTAAATGAATATAGAGAAAAAGGAAATGAATTTGCTAAGAAAATAGTAACTGATTGAAAAACGCTTTATCAACTTTATTTATGTGTTGAAAAACACATTGATGATACAGAAATTAAGAAAGAAAAAAATGAACGAATATTTGATAAGTATATTAATGAATTGAAAGATAAGAATCTATTAGAAGGGTTAAAAGAAAATAATATTGAAGTTAATAAAGAATATGCTGATTCAATATTAAAAAATTACATTCCAATAATTAATTCAAATAACTCATCATTTATAAAAGTTCAGAAAATTAAATATATTGTTTTAAAAACTCATTCATTTGCTAAAGATTTAAACAATAAAAAAATAAATAGTAAATATATTTTTAATGAAGATAAATATAAAAAGTTATCAAAAAGAACAACATCTTATGGGCACGAACAAAAAATGTTGCTTATTGCAAAATATAAAATAAAAAACAAGGAAAAATATGAATTCCTAAAAATTAATTGATTAAATGAAATTGTTAATGAGCCAAATGTAGATTATGAAAAAATTTTATACATCGACCCAAATAAATGGTTTTTGATTGATAATGAAATATATAAAATAGGTTCATTGGATATTGATAGTTCAAGACTTTATATAGAACCTGTTTCAAATCAATCAGATAAAAATATAAAAGAGCATAAAGTTCGAAAAACATTTGAATCATGAAGCAAGTTCGGTAACGATAAATGACAGGAAAAAATATTTAATAAAATAATATGTCAAAATAAAAAGATAATATAATTTAATTTGTAAGTACTAAACTTATGTGACCAAAAGTTCAACTCTGACTGAAGCAACAACCATAAAGTTTTTGGTTAGTACTAAATTTATGTAAGTTTTACAAGTTCCTAATTTAGGAACTTATTTTTTTAAAATAAAAAAGAGCCAAATGGCTCAATAGTTCGGGACCTGCCCTTATTTTTAGTCAAATACTAAATTTATGTAAGTTTGTAGGTTCCCCTACATAAAAATAATAACACAAGGAGTTAAAATGGGGTGAAAAATTATCGATGTAGATAATCCATGTATTATGAAAAGTTATTTCAACAACTTAATAATATTCAATACTAAAAGAATATCCATTCCAATGAATGATATTGATGTTCTTATTGTTTCTGATAATAGAATTAACATGAGTGTTAATGTTATTAATGATTTAATAAATAATGGAGTTTGTGTAATTTTATGTAATCAAAAGAAATTACCAAATTCATACATTCTTGGATACAAGGTTCAAAAACAAAGTTTTATTAATTTTAAAAAGCAATTAGAATGAGATGATAAATTTAAAAATCAATGTTGACAATGAATTTTAAATTACAAAATAAAAAATCAAATTGATCTGCTAGATCATTTTTATAGTAATGAAGATGATATAAAGATAACAAATGAAAATATATCATCATTAGATGAAGCTAAAATCGCTTCATATTTTTTTAAGAATTTGTATGGTTCTTCTTTTAATAGAAAGAAAGAAAATACAATAAATTCATGTCTTGATTATGGTTATACAATTCTAACAAATATGGTTGCAAGATCAATAGCAAAGAAAGGATTAAATCCTCATATTTCATTTTTTCATGGAAGTATTTATTCTGATTTTCCTCTTGCGTACGATGTTGTTGAATTATTTAGAATTTCAGTTGATTTATTTGTAAAAACCTTGTTCCAAAACAATGTTATTTCAAATGATAATAAGAAATTTACAAGAGAAATTAAAAATTGCTTATTGGATTATATAGCTAATTACAAAATACAAATTGATGGTAAATTTGAATTTATAAATAATTCAATAGACAAAGTAATTGATTGAATAATTAATGGAGATTTTAATAATCATACAATAAATTATGATTACCAACTGGAGGTTATGAATAATGATGAACAAACACAATTGGAGAAGCAAATTTAATACTATGAGAGTAATGCTAATGTATGATTTGCCTAATACAACAAAAGACGATTCTCATTTTTATGCAAAGTTTAGAAACAATTTATTAAAAATGGGTTATACTCAAATTCAACAATCAATATATGTAAGAGTTATTCAATCAAAAACATTAAGTAATCAACACATTGAAAAAATAAAAAAGATAATTCCTCCTAAGGGTAATATAAGAATTTTCGTTTTCACTGAATACCAATATGAAAGGGGAATTATTCTTTCGGGCGAAGTTGATGAAAATGAAATGATAAATGATGATAAAAGGTTTAGGGTGATATAAATGATAATAAATAAAATTAATTTTTCTTATTTAAAAAATAAAGAAGTTATTGAAGATGAAGAAAAAATTATATTTGCAAATAATATTCAAAATAAAATAGCTTTAATTAAAAATGATTTGTCATTTTATTATGAATTTTCAGGTTTTAAATTAATCAAATGTATAAACACAAATAAAGCTATAAAAGAATTGTTATTTAAAAATAATGTAGAATCGTTTATAAAAATTAATGATTCATATTTAAAACAGAAAGATATTTTAATAATATCTCCATTTACAAAAATCAAAGATATTCTTAATTCAAAAACAAATGGAAATATTCATAATTTTTTAAAAGAAAAGAATTTAATGAACACGAATAAATCAATAGAAGATTTTATATTAGAGAAATTATCT
The DNA here is from genome assembly GCA_949288045.1 of uncultured Mycoplasma sp. Classification (GTDB taxonomy): domain Bacteria; phylum Bacillota_I; class Bacilli_A; order Mycoplasmatales; family Metamycoplasmataceae; genus UBA710. The sequence continues at coordinate 5,790 of CASEIC010000006.1, forward strand.
CAATGTGATGAAGAAGTTAAAAATGTAATTGATTATGATTTATCAAAATGTGACTTAATTAATTATATTGATATAAAAGATGAATTTGTCTCAAGCGAAAATATATTTGATATTTTGAATATACTCAAAACATATGACAGAAAATATTTAGTTATATTTAATGATATTGATTATTTAAAGTATGAAAGAATAGTGGGATTTCTTCCATTCTTTAATTTCTTATATTTTGTTAATTCAATTGATGAAGATTATAAGAAATTAGAAAATTATGAAGAGTTTCTTATTGAATATGACTACTTATAAAAAATCTCCGCTTTGGAGATTTTTAAAACTTACATAAATTTAGTACCGATCAAAAACTTAATAGGGTTAGAAAAAAGTACAACAAAAGTTTTGGTTGCAAAAATTTAGTACTTAAATTTCAACACCTATAATATTTTGGTTCATCAGGAGACAAACTCCTTATGTAATTCTAACAAATAAATGGATTGATTGTTAAATCGAGTCTATCTATTTTTCAAATATTTAATTTCTCTAATAATATCTTCTCTATTATCTTGATTTAATGCTTCATCACACATTTTTTTAATTTCTTCTGTTGAAGGATATGTGTATTTTTTTCTCTACTTTAATCATTTTTACCTCCAGTTTAATATGCTAGCACTATATCTTCTTTAATTCATTTTTCAATCAAAGATATATTTTTAATTATATCGTTTTCATTATTATTCGAATTTTGAAATTTCTCTACTCAATATTCTAACTTAGATTTATTTTGTTATGTAAATGTTTTTAATAACAAAAGTAAAACTAAACATTTGCCCCAATAGAAGCAGTTTTTTTACAAGAATACTCTAAATATTTTGTACAAATATATACATTTTTATATGCTTTTATACTCATTTTTGTACAAATATGTACATTTTTGATACAATATATTTAGGTGATATATGATTACATTAAAAGATATATTAGGTATTGATACTCATCAAAGTATAAATGAAGATATTAGATCTAATTTTATTAAGCGAAGAAAAGAGATGAAACTATCAAGAGAAAAACTTGCTAAAAAAGCAGGTTTAAATGTTGGAATAATTAGAAGATATGAAGAAAACGGATATATATCTTTAAGTAATTTAATTGATTTAGCTTTTGCTATGGGTTATCAGTCAGATCTTAAAAAATTATTTAGTAAATCTTATGTAGGAGATTTATATAATGATAAAAAATAATATAAATGAATTAACTGTTTTATTCAATAAAAAAGAAGTTGGTAAATTATCTTTAAAAGACAACATTATTTATTTTCAATATAGCAATGAATGAATTAAAAATGGTTTTACTATATCTCCTTTTAAACTCCCATTAACAAATGATTTATTTTCATTTGAACAATCGTTTAATAAAGAAATATGAGGAGTATTTAATGATTGTCTACCAGATGGTTGAGGAATTAGATTAAGTATTAAAGAATGTGCAAAAAATAATATTAATTATGAAAAACTTAATATCTTAGAAAAATTAAGTTTAACTAATCAATATAGTTTAGGAGGTTTAGAATTTAAGCCATCAAGTTCATTTGATTTAAATACACCATTAGCATTAGATGATATTGCTAAAGATATAATGCAAAACTATCATAATTTAGATAATTTAATTAATTTAGATTCTATTTATAAATTGGGAGGAAGCTCTGGTGGAGCAAGACCTAAAATTCATTTAAAAAATGATGAAGGAAATTGGATTATTAAGTTTCCAAGATCTAATGATGATATTAATATTGGAATAAACGAATTTAAAGCTAATGAAATTGCAAAATTATGTGGCATTAATGTAAATGAATTCAAATTATTCGAATCAAATATATGTCCTGGTTATTTTGGAGCTAAAAGATTTGATGTTGATGAAAATAATAGGAAACACACTATAACTATAGCTGGTTTATTAGATATAGATTTTAGAATCGCTTCAATTGATTATTCAACTATTTTTGAAATTATAAAGATGATTAGTGTTGATAAAGAAAGTGATTACTATGAAATGTTTAGAAGAATGGTCTTTAACTATGAATATGGAAATAAAGATGATCATACAAAAAATACAAGCTTTATCTATGACGAAAAACTAAAAGGTTATAAGTTAAGTCCTGCTTATGATACAACAAAAACTCCTGAACTAGATTTTCATAATATGTTATGCAATAGCAAGGAAAACCCCACAATTCAAGATTTTTTAAATATAGCAAATAAACTTAATTTAAATGAAAATAAGTGCAAAGAAGTGATTGATAATATTAAATTAATTATTAGAAATAACTAATTAAAATCCTTGGGATCTTTATCTGTTCTTGAGACAACTTCAATTTCATGTATTATGTATGTTCATCTATTTTTTCTTCCTTTTTTCTTTTTGCATAATCTATTTCTTTTTAAAAGGTGATAGTTCTATTTTAGGACTGATTCCAATATATGAAGCTCCTCATCCGGTGTGGAACATTGTTGATAATGATCCTTCATATGATTCATCAACTGATTTTTTATAATGTTCTTTGAATGCTTTATTTAATTCTTCTTCAATTTTTTTATCATATGTGTAAATTGTTGCTGAAATGAAATCTTCAATTTTCATTTTATTTTTTTGAATAAATTCATCAAATTTCATCATTATTTTTGATGTTCCAAGTTTTTTTGATCTAGTAACTCCTAAACTTGTAAGTTTTAAATGTCATTCAATAATTGTTGTTAAATTTAATTTTGTTAAAACAGCTTTCTTAATTCCTTTTAAACGACCAGATTTAATAAAAGTTTTAAGTTCAAAAGGAACAATAAAACCAATTGTTAAGCTGTTGTATCATTTAATGAATTTAAAAATTTCATCAATTGATTGGTTGTCTTTTTCATACATTCTTTTTGCTTCTTTTGCTGCATAAATAAATCATTTACCAACTAAAGAACTATCGCAAACATGAACATTTTTATATTTTTTAGAAATTGTCATTATTGAATCATGAGAAGAAGAAAGAGTAGAAGAAATTGGTAAATAAAGAACATCATCATATTTTTTTGATAATTCTTCCATTTGTTCCTCAATCATTACAATTGGGGCAAGAGAAGTTTTAAAGTCGTTTGATTTTTTAAATTTATCAACAATTTCATATTTAACTTTTTCACTATAAAAACCATCAAATCATTGGTTTGATTCAATAAATAATTGTAATGGAGTTAGATATATATCTTCATAGTCTTTTAGATCTGATTCTAATAGTGCTGAGAATGAAGACACTACAATAGCCAATTTCTTTTGTGTGCTCATAATTTAATAATTAATTATGTGTTAAATAATTATTTTTCTTCCTTTTCTTTTTTAGGTTTTGATTCAGTTTTATCTTTTTTAGGCTCTTCTTTTTTTGGAACAAAAGTTACTTTTTCCTTTTCAATTTTAATAGAAGGATTTAATGTTGTTATTAGTTTATCAATAACAAGTTCATTAATAATTGCAGGTTCAAGTTGTTCTTTTTTAATCATTTGAAAAGCAACTTGAGGATCTACACCATATAGTTTTCCAAATCTTTGATATTGTCTATTGAAATCTTCTTCTGTTGGTTTAATATTTAAATCTTTTGCCAAAATTGAATAAATCATTGATTTTTTAACTGCTTTATTTGCTTCAACCATCAATTCTTCTTTTACTTTTTCATCATTATATCCTGTTACTTCAAAGTAATCTTTTTTAGAGAATCCTTGATTTTTTAAATTGTCTTCAAATTTTTTCATTAATGCTTGCAACTCTTTTAAAACAATTGTTCTTGGAACAGGTATTTCATTATCTTCAATAACTTTTGCTACAAATTCATTCATGAAATTCATTCTATTTTTTTCATTCAATTCTCTTTTTGATAAATCTGTTAAATAATCTCTTAATTCTTTTTCTGTTTTAACATCTTTAATATTTAAATTTTTAATGAATTCTTCAGTTAATTTTTGTTTGTCATTATATTTAATTTCATGAATTTTAATTTCAAATCTAGCTTCTTTGTTTCTTAATTCCTCTTTAAAATATTCATTTGGAAATTTAACCTTAATAGAACCTTCTCAACCAAGTTTTTTACCAATTAATTGATCTTCAAAACCAGGTATAAAAGCCCCTGAACCAATTTTTAATTCATATTTTTCAGCTTCTCCGCCTTCAAATGCTTCATCACCAATAAATCCTTTAAAATCAAAAATGATAGTATCTCCATCTTCAACTTTAGCATCAGCACCTTCTTTAGGTAACAATAATGTTCCTCTTGAAAGCATATTATTAATTTGTTTTTCAACTGATTCTTTTACATCTTTATCAGTAGGTGATTCAAATTTAATCTTGTAATCATTATATTTTTTTAATTTAACATCTGGAAAAATTGGGTATAAAAATGTAATCTCTAACTCATCATCTGTAACTTTATCAACCATATATGTTGGAGAATCTAAAATAACATCTTTTTTCTCATCAATTTCTTTTGCAGCATCTTGAGCAGCTTTATTTAAAAGTTTAGAGATTGCTTCTTCTCAAATTTGAGGTTTAGAAATTGCTTTTTTAGCTATTTCTGTAGGCACCTTACCAGCTCTATAACCTTTAACTTTTACTGTTTTAGCTAATTTATTAAATGCTTTAGTTTGTTCATCTTTTCAAACTTTTTTATCAATCGGAACTATGATTTTCAACTCAGCATTTTTATCATCATATTTTTTTTCAATTTTTGTACTCATAATTTTCTCCTAATTAAGACTATTTAATAAATTTAATTTATTATATCATTAAACATTAATGATTAGCATTAATGATTTTATAAAGTTCCTGCTCTTCTTTTGTTAATGTTTTGACATCTTTTGTTCCTATCATCACATTTGCTATACTAATCAATTCATTTGTTATATCTTTGTATTCAAAAAACAACGATTCTGGAAAACAATTCATTACATAAATAAAGAAAATTTTTTCACATATATCAAAAATAGATGGATCATCAAATTGTTTATGTGATAAATCAACAAGATTTTTAAGAGCAAAATGAGTTTCAAACATTGTTTTATTTTTGGTAGGATTAATTACATACTTTCCAATTTTAAAATCATATGAAAGTCCTTGAACAACTAGATTGTTATAAATAATTGATTTAACTTTATTATCTAAATTTTTATCATTTAGAATTACTTCAATTTCTTTTTCAAAACCGTTTCAATTGTATTGTTCAAAACCACTAGAAACATCTAATAAAAAATTGACATCATGTTTTTTTGATTCATTCATAATCGTTATAAGTTCTTCCCTTGAAAACATAAATGGTTTCTTTTCTTTTTTCTCATCTAATTGAGCTAAATAATTATTTAATTTATCTTCATAAAGTTTAGGAACATATGGAAGATTTAGTTCCTCTTTAATAATATTTAATGCTTCATGCTTTTTATCTTTTTTGATCAATTCTTCAATCTTATTAATCAAATCATCATAATAATTAGACATATTTTTATTATATAAATTATTTAAACATTTTAATAGCTTCTTTTACTTTTTGAATAGCTAATGATAATACTTTTTCATTTTTAAGATTTTTATACTCTTTATCAAACATTTGATAATTCAACAATAAGAATTGAGTATTTGTTTTCTTTGCGCAATCTGTTATTGGTTTTCTTCATTGAGTCAAAAATATTGAATCTTTGTTGCTCATTATAAAATCTTGTAATTCTTTTGGTCATTTTCATTCTTCTTCATTTCTCATTTCTACTTTAAAAGAAAGTTCGTTTATTTTATTTAAATTATTATCATAACTAGTTAATTTTAAATTTGCAGTTCTTTTAATAAATATCTCTTCACTAAATTCTTTTAATGCATCTGAAAATATAAGATCTTCCTCAGATACTTCTAAATCTTTAGTAAAACTATTAAAATCATTAAAATCATCTTTTATATTTGATTCAATGAGAACAAAGTTGTTTTCAAAACTTAATTTTGGAATATATGCATTTTTAAAATCGACATACTCACTACTAATATGAGATGGAAGATACTTAATTAATTCTTTTTGTAATTTATAATCATCATGATTAAAATCACTTTGTAAAACTTTATCATAAACCTTTCATAATGTTTTAGCATCATCAAGTGCATCATGTGTTTCTGATGAATTAATCCCTAATACTTTTGAGATTTTAATTAGACCATTATTTCTGTTTCCAGATTTTAATTTTGAAGATATTAAACCAATAACATCATCTACTTTTATTTTTATATTCATATTATTTTCTTTTATTTCTCTTGATAAAATCTCATTATCTAAATTTCCATATGAATAAATATTGCAATCTTTTGAAAATTCATAAAACATTTGAATTACTTCTTTGGAAGTTTTGAAAGTATTGTTGTTGAAAAAATTTCTTTCCTTTTTTAACAAATTTGAAATTCTTGAATTTATTCTCTTTTGAAAACAAAATTGATTAAATTCAAAAATTTTATTATCTATTATTTTGATAGCAGAAAGTTGTAACAAAGGTCTTTTATTCTCTTGATTATCTGCTTCAACATCTACAAAAACTCTTGCCAAATTATTCATATTTATTAAACTATAACACTAAAATCTATTTTCTATTATTTAAATTAATTAAATAAAGTAAAATAAAATAACTATGGAAAAACCAATGAAGGATTCTCTTCTAGAGATTAAGAAAAAATATGATGAAATAAATGAAAATCTTAAAAAAGAAGATGTTTTAGCAGATATTAAACAATACACAAAACTAACAAAAGAGGCAAATAAAATCAAAAACATTGTTATAACTTTTGAAAAATACCTTAATGCTGAAAAAAATATTGAAGAATCAAAATTATTATTAAGTGAAAAAGATGAAGAAATTATTCAAATGGCAAAATTTGAAATAGCTAATAGTGAAAAACTTTTACCTGAATTGGAAGAAGAATTAAAACTTCTTTTGTTGCCACAAGACGAAAATGATGATAAAGATGTTATTGTTGAAATAAGAGGAGCAGCTGGCGGAGACGAAGCAAATATTTTTGCTGGTGATCTTTATAAAATATATTCAAAATATGCTGATTCGAATGGTTGAAAAACAAAAATAATTGATTCAACTGCGGCGGCAGCTGGTGGTTTTACCTTGATTGTTTTTTCAATCGCAGGAGAAAATGTTTATTCAAAATTAAAATTTGAATCTGGTGTTCACAGAGTTCAAAGAGTCCCGGTTACTGAAACTCAAGGAAGAATTCACACATCAACTGCAACAGTAACTGTAATGCCAGAAATTGATGAGGATGTAGAAATTGAAATTAAAGATAGTGATTTAAAAATCGATACATTTAGATCATCAGGAGCCGGAGGACAATCTGTTAATACAACAGATTCAGCAGTAAGAATCACTCACATACCTACTGGTATTGTTTCATCTTCACAAGAAGGAAGATCGCAAATAGCAAATAGAGAATTAGCTCTTAAACTTTTAAAAATAAAACTATATGATGCAGAAATGCAAAAGAAAAAAGAACAAGAAGGTTCATTTAGAAAGCTTGCAGGATCAGGAGCAAGAAGTGAAAAAATTAGAACGTACAATTATCCACAAGATAGAGTGACTGATCATAGAATATCTTATTCATGTTCACTAAAAGGAATTGTTGATGGTAAATTAGCTCCAATCATTGATGCTTTAATAGCTGAAGAACAAGCTGAAAAAATTAAAGAAGCAGGACTAGCATAATGACAATGAAAGAAAAAAAACAACTGCTTTTGTTAGAAAAAAGAAGATATGAATTAGAAGAAAAAATATCATTTATTGAAAAATACAAATTATTTAGAAATTATCCAATTCAAAAAATAATTGGATACATAGAAATGGCTAATGTAAAAATTAATATTAATAAAAAAGTGTTAATCCCAAGATATGAAACAGAAGAATTAATTTATCATGCTATTGATTTTATTAAAAAAAATAAATATCAAAATATCCTTGATTTAGGTTGTGGTAGTGGATTTATTGGAATTGCCATCAAAAAAAATATTAGCGAATTTCAAATTAATGTAACTCAATCAGATGTTGATAGAAATGCAATTAAGCAAACAACTGAAAATAATAAGTTAAATAATATTAATAATAAAATTATCAAATCTAATTTGTTTGAAAATATCGGAAATAAATTTGACTTAATTGTTTCAAATCCTCCATATTTGATGTTTAGTGAAAAAAAACAAATGTCTAAATCTGTTTTAAAATATGAACCGCATATTGCATTATTTGCAAATGATAATGGAATGGAATTTTATAAACAAATTGAATTAAATTTAAACAAATATCTAAATAAAAATGGAATGATTTTATATGAAATTAATCCATTAAACTCAAAGTGATTTAAAAATAACAATTACTCCATTATTAAAGATATAAATAATAAAGAAAGATTTGCTTTTAAAAAGATTTAATACAAAAAAGAAAGAAAGAAATCAATTGCTTGACTTCTTTTTTATTTAATTAATCTTATAATCAATTACTCAATTGAAACTTGTGCTCCAGCACCTTCAAGTAATTTTTTCAATTCTTCTGCTTCTTCTTTTTTAACGTTTTCTTTAATTGTTGCAGGAACTGATTCAACAAGTTTTTTAGCATCCATTAAACCTAATCCTGTTGCATCTTTAACTACTTTAATAACTGCAACTTTATTTCCACCATCTGCTTTAAGAATAACTTTAAATTCTGTTTTTTCAGCAGCAGCTTCTCCACCAGCGGGTGCAGCAGCAACAGCAACAGCAGAAGGATCGATTCCAAATTCTTCTTTCATTGCTTCTACTAGTTCCATTACTTCTTTAATGTTCATTTCTTTTAATGCTTCAATAAATGATTCTTTTGTTAATTTTGCCATTTTAATCTCCTTTTTAAATGATTTTTATAATGTTTATTTTATTTATTCAGCTTTAATTTTATTTTCATCAACTAACATTTTTAGTCCAACACCAATTTGTCTAATAGGTGCTTGTAATGATGTTGCAAGCATTGTAAGTGCTTCTTCGTATGAAGGTAATGTTGCAACTTCCATAATTTCTTTTTGATCAACAACTTTTTGTTCAACAATACCAGAAATTAATTTTACTTGATCGTGTTTTTTACCAAATTCATGTAACACTTTTGCTGCTGATATTGAATCTGAAAATGAAAATGCATAAAGATTAGGACCTGTTAATGTTGATGATAATTCTTTAAATTCAGAACTTTCAATTGCTTTTTTAACCAAACGATTTTTATAAACTTTGATTTCTACATCTTTTGATTTTGCTTCTTTTCTAAGAGCTTGAATTTGTTTAACAGTCAAACCTTGATATGTAGCAACAACAACAGATTGAGCTTTTGAAATTTTTTCACTAATTTCTTTAACTTGTTTAATCTTTTGATCTTTTAAAAGGCTCACAATTGTTCTCCTTTCTATAATTTATTCACAATACAAAAAGGTAAGATATACACTCGGTAACAAATTAAGCATAAGCAGTTACTGTCTTAATGTATTGCACAAATATTTTACTATAAATATTTATATTTATTTATAATTTAGACATGAAAAAGAAAGTTGCTCTTGCATGTGAGAAATGCCACAATAAAAACTATTATGAAAATAAATCTTCAAGTGAGCGACTAGTGAAAAATAAGTTTTGTAAAAACTGTGGTTCTCACCAAACACATAAGGAAGAAAAGTAATGAAAGACGATTTAGAAACACAAGAAGTAAAAGTTGAACATGAATCTACACCAAATAAAGAAAAAGCTTACCCTGTAAGAAATTTTTTTAAAGAATTAAAAAGAGTTTCATGACCGACTACAAAAAAGCACTATAAATACTTTTTTTGAATTTTTGTGTTTATAATATTCCTAGTTGGACTTTTTGCTCTTATCTCATGAGGAGCATCAGAATTAATAGAAGCAATGGGGGCTAAATAATGAAAAAAGAATGATACATGATTTCAATTATTACAGGAAAAGAGAAAAAAATTATTGAATCTTTAAAAAACAAAATAGAAACTGCAGGTATGCAAAAATTATTTGAAGAAATCAAAGTTTTTTGAATTCCTACAATTAGTTCAAAAGAAACAATTAAAAAAGCCCAAGGTAAAGACTACAAGATAAAAGAAGAAAACTTATATAAAGGTTATATTTTTATCAAAATGGAAATGACTGATGAAGCTTGATTCTTAGTTAGAAATACAGAATTTATAACTGGACTAATTGGATCAAGTGGAGGGGGTTCAAAACCTACACCAATCTCAAATAGAGAATTTGAAAAAATGTTGAAAAGACAACAAGAGAAAATCAATGAATTTAATTCTATTGAATATAAAAACCCATATCAAGAAGGTGTTGTTGTTAAAATTAAAGAAGGTTCATTCAAAGATGAAAAAGGAAAAATTATTGAAACAAATTTTGATAATTTAACTGCTGTTGTTGAAATTGTTACATTCGGAAGAAAAGTTCCAGTGGAATTCCCATATAATAATCTTCAAATTGTTAAAGAAGATTAATCAATAAATAATATAATTATTTAATGAATTTTTTTAGAAGACATTGAAACAATTTCATTGATTATTTACAATACAATAAAAAAAGAATAATAATTAACTTTATTGTTTTTCTTTCAATTTTTACCATCTTAATATTAATCGATCTTTTAACAAAACAATTTTTATTTGATGAATTTTTAGCGGATTCAGATGGTTTAGAAATTCAACATAAAAATTGATTATTCGGAATTAGAAGTGTAAAAAATACAGGATTGACTTTTGCAACAAAATCAAATGCTAATATTCCATTAGTTACGTTTTTTAATATATTAATCCTTTTAATTTGTTTATGTTCTGTTGTTTTCTTAAGATCATGAATATTTTCATTATTTGTTGGTTTTATCTTTGCGGGTTCATTGGGAAATACTATTGATCGTTTAGCATTTGGATATGTGAGAGACATTATATTTTTACCATGAGCTGATCATGGAACATTTAATTTTGCTGATTGTGATGTGATAATCGGATGTTGTGGAGTAGTAATATCACTATTTGCTATT
>CASEIC010000007.1 GCA_949288045.1 uncultured Mycoplasma sp.
TTCAATTTTTAATGTTATAAAACAATATCCTTTATCATTTTCAAATGGTACATTAGTAAAATTTAAAACATTAAATAACAATTTATTTTCATAATATTCATTTATATTATCACCATCAATTATTGTTTTTTTTGATACAAATAGATTGTTATAATTTTCATCATTTCCATTAAATGAATCTTTTGTTACATTATTACTCATTAATGATGAAGATTGATTGCTGTTATTTTCTTTATAAATAAACCCATTAATATCAAAATTTATTTCTTTTAAAAATTTTTCATCATCCATACCTAATGGTTTTCAAGTATTTAAATCTATCTCAATGGTATTTTCCATAAATGAGTTTTCATTTAATGTTCCATCACTATTTAGTTTTCTTGCAAATGGAAAAACATAATCATTTCCATAATACTTATCATATGAGAATAAATTAAAAACACCTTTTAAAGGTAATGGATTAGGGTTATCTATACTGGATCTAAAATTATCTTTTTTAAATTTAAATTCTTTTATTTTGTATGTATCATAAACTTCAAAAAAGCTCGGTGTTGAAGCTTTTGTGTGATTTTGTGAAACTAAACTATTTTCTTTTTGATTGATACCAATCGGAATTGTCAATATTGCTCCAATTGGTAAAATAAATGAAGATAATCAAGAAAGTTTTTTAAACTTTTTCATCATTTAAATAAACCTAAACTTTTTGTTTAATAGTTATAGTTCCATCAAGATTGATAGCATCATCATATCCTCAATCAGAGCTTACTTCATTTTCTGAATAGGCTAAAAATAAATTATTTGTTTCACTATCACTTGGTTTGAATGTTCCATCATTTAAATAATCATAATTTTTATAAAAATCCATAAATGAATCTGTTAAAGATATTACTTCTTCATCAATTCAAAGAGCCATCATCTTCCCATTTACAACATTTCCTCTATCATTTACTTCAATATAACCTATAGAGGAGTCTTTTGGAAATTCCAAAATTCGTGTTCCAGATTCACTAGGTTCAAATTTATCTCTATTAAATCAATTTTTATCACCTAAATTTATCATTTCAAAATCCTGTCATGTATATGATTGATTATTTTCTTTTTTTCAAAATTCCAATTTAAAATGAGCATCAGCATTTGTTTTCTTATAAAAATTCCTGTCAGCATAATCAGCTATTGGATTATAAGGTTTTGTAATATCATAGCCATTCTTTGATACATATAACCCTTTATTAATAGTAATATTTATTTCATAATGAATTGGATCATTATTTTCATCAAAAAATTTAATTTCATTATTTAATATTTTGGTTTTGTATTTATACATAAAATTTCTAATTAAATTTGCTTCATCAGGATCATTTGGATATAATGCTGAAGTAACTGAACCTATTCACAAATTAGGCGCATCTCCATAATGAAAAGTTTCTGAATAATTGATAATTTCTTTTGTATCTGGTTTATTATCTTCAGAACCACTATTGTTTCCACCATTTCCATTATCTGGATTTTGTGGTTTAGAATCATTATTTGAACAAGAAATTACACTTGTTATAGGTAATGTTGCTAAAGCAACAGATCCTATTGATAATCATATTTTTTTAATGTCTTTTTTGTTTTTCATAAATTCTCCTTTAATTATAATTCATTTTTTTTGTTTGATTGTTTTTTTGATAAAAAAGTGTGGATTTTAGCTTAAATTATAAGTAATATCAACACCGATACCAACAATCAAATTTAATTGAATAAATATCGTCAATTGAAGATGGATTATTTGTTGAAGTATTAAAAGTTAACATTTGAGAAAATTTATTTACATTTTCTATTTCATTATTATTTTGATTTATAAAATCTTCGATAGAAGTATATCCTTTTAATGCTTTACCTATTACATCATATTTAACATCTATTGAAATTGGTTTAATTTCATTGTCTTGATCTTTTCAATTAACATTTGCTACTGAAACTATTTCTTCATTTGATTCATTAGTAAATAGATATCCTTCATTAAGAGTTACTTTGATAGATACTTTGTTATTAAACCCTAGATTATTATCAAAAATAATTTGTTTTATTCATGATTCATTATATGGTGACATAATTATCAAATCTTTAATGCTACTTTGGTATTTAGTTTTAAATTCATCATAATTTGAAACTTCTTTTGCTAAACTATAAACTTTATTTTCATCAATCGATAACGAA
>CASEIC010000008.1 GCA_949288045.1 uncultured Mycoplasma sp.
TATCTTCTTCTTTGTGTGCTTCAGCATCTTTAACCATTTTTTCAATTTCTTCATCTGATAATCTTGTTGAGTTTTTAATAGTAATAGTTGCTTCTTTGTTGTTTTTTTTTTCTTTGGCTGTTACTTTTGTAATACAATTAACATCAATTGAGAATGAAACTTCAATTTGTGGAACACCTCTAGGTGCTGGATCAATTCCACCTAAATTAAATTGACCTAAAACTTTATTACCTTCAAGAACTTCTCTTTCACCTTGAACAACAACAATTGATACTTCTGTTTGGTTATCTGCAGCAGTTGAGAATACTTGCGATTTAGTTACAGGGATTGTTGTATTTCTTTTAATTAATGGAGCAATAATATCTCCTTCTGTAACAATACCAAGTGTTAAAGGTGTAACATCAAGTAGAAGAACATCTGAAACATCACCAGCTAAAACCCCTCCTTGAATTGCAGCACCAATAGCAACAACTTCATCTGGGTTAATTGAACGGTTAGGAGCTTTTCCTAATGTTTGTTCAACCATTTTTTGAACAGCAGGTATTCTTGTTGAACCACCAACTAATAGAATTTCATCTAAATCTGAAGCCTTTAGTTTAGCTTCTTTTAATGCATCCATAATTGGTTTTCTTGTTTTATCAACAAGATGTGCAGTCATTTTTTCAAAATCTGATCTTTTTAATTCCAATTCAATGTTTAGTGGACCATTATCTGTAATTGCTAAGAATGGAAGATTAATTGTTGTTGAGTCTGAACCAGATAATTCAATTTTAGCTTTTTCTGCAGCCTCTTTCAATCTTGACATAGCCATTTTATCTTTTGACACATCAAAATTATTTTCTTTTTTAATTTGATCTTTAATTCAATCAACTATAACATTATCCCAATCATCTCCTCCAAGGTGATTATCACCACTTGTAGCTAAAACTTCAAATGTTCCATCTGATAATTCAAGGATTGAAACGTCAAATGTTCCCCCTCCTAAATCATAAACAAGAATTTTTTGTTCTTTATCTGTTTTATCAATACCATATGATAAAGCAGCAGCAGTAGGTTCATTAATAATTCTAACTACATCAAGACCGGCAATCTTACCAGCAACTTTTGTAGCTTCACGTTGATCATTATTAAAGTAAGCAGGAACAGTAATAACAGCTTTTTCAATTTTTGAACCTGTTTTTTTCTCTGCGTATTCTTTTAAATACATAAGAATAAATCCAGAAACTTGTTCAGGTGTAAATTCTTCTTCTTTTCCATCAACTTTAACTTTAACTTTTTTATTTGTCCCCATTAATCTTTTAATTGATGAAATTGAATCTGGGTTTGTTTCTAATTGTCTTTTAGCAATTTCCCCAACAATTCTTTCTCCGTTTTTTCAAGCAACAACTGATGGAGTTGTTCTTTTACCGGCAGGGTTTTCTAAAACAATAGTTTCTTTACCATCCATAATAGCAACAACAGAGTTTGTTGTTCCCAAGTCAATTCCTATAATTTTTTCTTTAGCCATATTTACCTCTTTTCTAATAAATAATATGTGTTTTTAAATATGTTCAACCATAATTTTAACACATTTTAGCACTTAGATGTAAAAATTGCTAATTTTTAAAATTTAATCATTTTTAAACAATTAATGTATGTAAAATGTCATGGTTTTCCACATAGAAGAACTTAAACAAAAAATATTTATTTATTATTATTTTATTATGGTAAAATACAAATTACAAAATTTGCAAGGAGATTGAAGTTTAAAAATGATGACGATATTTGTCTCATTTTTTAGTGTTTTAATCTCTTTTATGCTTACTTAAAGCAATGAGGAGTAAAAAGATGAGTAAAGAAAGATTTAAAGTTGAAAACTATGGTCCAATTTCAAAAAGAAGAAATTATTCAACAACAAAACATGAATTAGAAATCCAAGATCTTTTACAGATGCAAAAAGATTCTTTTGATTGACTTCTTAAAAAAGGATTAGAAGAAACTTTTAATGAAATTTATCCAATTAAATCAAATAATGATAAAGTTCAAATTGAATATATTAAAAAATCTGTAAAAATTCAAAAACCAAAAAATGAATATTCAGCAATTCAAGAAGCAAAACAAAAAGGTTCAACATATTGTGCTAAGATTTTTGCTAAACTTAGAAAAACAGTTATTGAAACAGGAGAAATTAAAGAAGATGAAATTCTTTTTGGGGAAATTCCTGTTATGACTTCTTCAGCCTCTTTCATTGTTAATGGTTCAGAAAAAATAATAGTTTCTCAATTAATAAGATCTGCTGGTGCATACTATGGGTTATCAGTAAGAAACAAACAAACAGATGATCTTTTTAATAAACTTGAGTTTATTCCTAAAATGGGTGCTTGAATTGAAATATTCCATAGAGTTACAGGGAATTCAATTGATTCAGTTAAAGTAAAAATAAACAAACAAAAATCAATCTTTTTATCAACATTCTTAAGAGCTTTAGGACTTGAAAAAAATACAATTATTGAATTATTTGGTAAGTCGGATGTTTTAAAAGAAACATTAAAAAGAGAAAAAACAAAAAATTCATATGATTCAAAAGAAGCAATATATCAAATTATTAGAAAAGGTGATCGTGTAACAAAAGAGTCTGTTAATTCATTATTGCCAAACTTATTCTTTAATGAGAGAAGATACAATTTGTCAAAAACAGGTAGATATGTTTTAAATAATAAACTTAAATTATCAAATAGAATTATTGACACAATTCTTGCTGAAGATTTAAAAGCCGATGAAACAAATGATGAATTTGTAGCAGGTCAAACAATTTTCAAAAAAGGACATAAATTTACAGCAAAAGATGCTCAATTAGTTGATAAATTGTTTAAAGATAAAGTTATTAAAATGACAACAATTCCTGATATAAAACCCGAAGAAGTTTATGGGAAAATGGTTAACACAAATCCTAAATTAAAAACAAAAAATAAAGTTGCAATGATTAAAGTTTATGCAAATGAACAAAAATTCCAAAAAGGTGAAGAACCATCTTTAGTTATTGGTAACAACCAAAATGATGATGATTTAATTTTACTAGTATCAGATATTATTGCATCAGTTTCATATTACTTCAATTTAATTGATGGAATTGGAATGGATGACGATCCAGATTCATTAATTAATAAAAGAATTGTTCTTATTGGAGAACTTTTACAAAATCAATTCAAAATTGCTCTAACTAAATTAGAGAGAAATACAAAAGAAAGAATGGCTTCAAAAGAAATTAACAAAATAACAGCCAAAAATGTTACAAACAACAAACCAATTTATAATCAATTTAAATCATTCTTCAACTCATCAAAACTTTCACAATTTATGGATCAAATTAATCCATTATCAGAAATTTCAAACAAACGTAGAATTACATCTTTAGGACCTGGAGGTCTTAATAGGGAAACAGCGCAATTTGAAGTTCGTGACGTTCATCCAACTCACTACGGAAGAATATGTCCTATTGAAACACCTGAAGGTCAAAACATTGGATTGATTTTAAATTTAGCTGTTTATGCAAGAATTAATGAATACGGTTTCTTGGAAACTCCTTATTTCAAAGTTAATAAAGGAATTGTTGATTATTCAGAACCGGTTTATTTAATTGCTTCTGAAGAGTATGGGTTTACATTTGCTCAATCAACAGTAGAAGTAAATGATCAAAATAAAATTGTTTCAAAACAAGTAACAGTTAGAAAAAATCATGATTTTATTATAGTTAAACCCGAAGAAGTTGATTTTATTGATGTGTCTTCAAGACAAATTACATCAATAGCAGCTTCATGTATTCCTTTCCTAGAAAATGATGATGCTAACCGTGCACTTATGGGATCAAATATGCAACGTCAAGCAGTTTCGCTATTAAATTCTGAAGCACCAATTGTTGGTACAGGTATTGAATCTTCAATTGCAAATTTTTCAGCAAGTAATTTAAAAGCTAAAAAAGATGGAGTAGTTACATTTGTTGATTCTACAAAAATTAAAATCAAAACAGACGGTTCAGATGAAATTATTGTTTATCCACTAAAACAATTTGAAAAATCAAACCAAGGAACATTATTACATCAAAAATCATTAGTTAAGTTAAATGACAAAGTAAAAGAAGGTGATTTATTAACAGACGGTTCTTCATTTAAAGATGGAGAAATGGCTTTAGGTAAAAATTTACTTGTTGCTTTTTCAACTTGAAATGGATATAACTTTGAAGATGCTATTATTGTTAATGAAAGATTAGTTAAAGATGATGTTTTAACATCAATTCATATTGAAGAACAATCAATTCAATTTAGAACATCAAAAACAGGAGATGATTTATTAACTGCAGAAATTCCAAATACATCAACATATTCAAAAAGATTTTTAGATGAAAATGGTATTGTTATTGTTGGTTCAGAAGTTTCAGCTGGAGATATATTGGTGGGTAGAGTTTCGCCTAAAGGAGAACACAATCCAACTCCAGAAGAAAAACTTATGGCTGCTATCTTTGGTTCTCGTGATTCGAACTTGCAAGATACTTCACTAAAAGTAAAACATGGTCAAGCTGGTACTGTAATTAATGTTGAAGTTTTATCAAGAGATCAAGGTGATGTTTTAGAAGACGGAATTGAAAAAATTGTTAAAGTATATATTGCTCAAAAACGTAAAATTAAAGTTGGAGATAAACTTGCAGGACGTCATGGAAACAAAGGGGTTATTTCAATAATTCTTCCAGAAGAAGATATGCCTCACTTAGAAGATGGAACACCTGTTGATATCTGTTTAAATCCACAAGGGGTTCCTTCACGTATGAATTTAGGACAAATTCTAGAATTACATCTTGGATATGCAGGAAAAAAACTTGGTGTTAAATTCGCATGTCCTTCATTTGATGGAGTTAAAGCAGACGATTTAAAAAATATTTTAAAAGAAGCTAAATTACCGGTAACAGGAAAACAAAAATTATTTAATCCAGTAACTGGTGAATGTGTAGATAATGATGTTGCTGTTGGTGTTATGTATATGTTAAAACTTTCGCATATGGTTGATGACAAGATGCATGCAAGATCAGTTGGACCATACTCACTTATTACACAACAACCTCTTGGAGGTAAATCTCAAAATGGTGGACAAAGATTTGGAGAAATGGAAACTTGAGCTATTGAAGCGCACGGAGCAACTCATATTCTTCAAGAATTGTTAACTTATAAATCAGATAACATTGGTGGAAGAAATAAACTATATAATGCTTTAGCAAATGGTTCAGAACTTCCGGTTGCAGGAACACCAGAATCATTTAATGTTCTTGCTTATGAATTAAGGGGACTTGGAATGAAACTTGAAGTTCATGAAAAAAAAATAAATAATAAAAAAGAAATAGGAGGTAATAAATAATGATTATTTCAAGAAGATATGCAGAAATTGAAGATAACAAAATTGAAAAAGTTTCGTTAGGTATTGCTACTCCTCAAGATGTTTTAGATTGATCACATGGTGAAGTTACAAAACCTGAAACAATTAACTATAAAACATATAAACCAGAACCAGATGGTTTATTTGATGAATTAATTTTTGGACCAGTGACTGATTATAAATGTCCAATTTGTGCTAAAAAATACAAAAGATCATCAGAAGGTTTATTTTGTGAAGCTACAGAATTATGTAAAGAGAAAAAACCTGAAATACTTCCTAAGATTTCAAGAAGAAGCAGAATGGGGCACATTAAACTTAACTCACCTGTTGTTCACTTTTGATTCTTTAAAGTAGATAATTCAATCATTGCTAAACTTTTAGGACTTAAAGTTGGTGACACAGATAAAAACCAAACAAAAGTTTCTCTTGAAGGTGTTATTTATTATAAATCACACATTGTTTTAGAATCAGGTGGTTTAAAATCATTACCTAAAAATTTGATTATTGAAATTAATGAAGCTGCTGTTATTTATAGAAATGCCTTAATGGAAATTAGAGAGAAAATGAAACCAAATTCAGCTGAATATAAAGAGGTTTCAGAAGCTATTGAAGATCTTGAAGAGAGAGCAACTTCGAAAGAAGGTAAAGATTATGGTATTGATTTCTATGAATTAAATGAAATTATTGAAGAATATTCAGATGCAAAAATTGATTCAGGTGCAAAAGCTATTGAATTTTTACTAAAAAACTTTGATCTTCAAGCAGCCAAAAAAGAAGTTAAAGCTGAAATTCAAAAATTAACAAAACAAATCAATTCAATTAAAGAAAAAGGTAAACAATCAAAAATTCAACAAAGAGAAAAACTTTACAAAAGAATTAAAATTATTAACTCATTTATTCAATCGGGACAAAAACCAGAAGATATGTTAATTTATAATCTTCCAGTTATCCCTGTTGATTTAAGACCTTTGATTCAATTAGATGGTGGGCGTCACTCAACATCAGATATTAATGAACTATATAGAAGAATTATTATTAGAAATAATAGACTTAAAAAATGACAAGAAACAGATGCTCCTATTCTAATTCTTCAAAACGAATTACGTATGATTCAAGAAGCTGTTGATGCTTTAATTGATAATGCAAAAAGAACATCAAACCAAGTTGTTTCAAAAGATAATAGACCTTTAAAATCTATTGCTGATGCTCTAACAGGTAAAAAAGGTAGATTTAGACAAAACCTACTTGGAAAACGTGTTGATTATTCAGGTCGTTCAGTTATTGTTGTTGGTCCTGAATTAAAAATGCATCAAGTTGGTGTTCCAAGGGAAATGGCAACAAAATTATTTGAACCATGAATTGTTAAAGAATTAATTTCAAAAGAAATTACAACTTCAATTAAAGGGGCTAAAAAATTAATTGATGATTTAAATCCAATTATTTGACCACATGTCGCAAAGGTTATTAGAAATAAACCAGTTCTTTTAAACCGTGCTCCTACATTACACCGTCTTTCTATTCAAGCATTTGAACCAGTTTTAATTCGTGGTAGAGCTATTAAATTACACCCATTAGTAACTACAGCATTCAATGCTGACTTTGATGGTGACCAAATGGCTATCCATGTTCCAATTAGTGAAAAAGCTATGTATGAAGCTAGAGAATTGATAATGGCTAACAAAAACATTCTTGGTCCAAAAGATGGAGAACCTATTATCAACCCATCTCAAGATATTGTTTTAGGTTTATATTACCTATCAATGGAAAAATCAGGAGTAAAAGGTGAAGGTAAATTCTTTTTAGATTTTGATTCAATGATGATTGCATATCAAAATAAAGAAATTGATTTACACGCAAGAATTGCTCTTCCATATAAAGAAATAAAACCTGAATTAGCTAAAGAAAATTCTGAAAGATCTAACTCATACATTATTTCGACAGTTGGTAAATTTATATTTAACAATGTAATGCCTGAACACATGCCATTTATCTTCAATAATTCTGATGATACTTTAGATGATAAAGAAGATAGATATTTTGTAAAACCTGGATCAAATCTAAAAGAAATTATTTCTAAATTGGAAATTAATTCTCCATTTACAAAAAAATCAGTTGCAAAAATTATTAGAAGATTCTTCGAAAACTATGTAGCCAACACATCTATCAGACAAGTTGCTACTGTAATTAAATCATTAAATAATTTATCAATTAAATCACCTTCATCAATTGAAAAAGAATTTTCAAAAATTAATTCATTAGTTCAAGGTAAAACAATTTCAAAAGAACATGCAAAAATTTTAACTAAATTAGTAATTAAAGACTATCAATTATTCTTAAAACAAATTGAATTAGAAAATCAAACAGTTCATGGAGTTGAAGGTGGCGAATTAAGAGAACTTGAAAAATCTGAAAAAATTGCTTTAACACAAAGCGTTTGATTCAACTATACAAATCAAGTTGCATCAGTGCTTGATAAAATCAAAGAGCTAGGATTTAAATATTCAACAGTTTCTGGAATTACTATTTCTTATTCAGATGTTATTTCAGCTGATAATAAAGTTGAAAATATTGAAGAAGGAAATAAATATGTTGATCAAGTTAAAATGAAATTCCAACTTGGTTTATTAACAGATTATGAAAGATATTCATTAACAATTAAAAAATGAGCTGAAATCAAACAAAGAATTCAAGATAATCTTGATGAAAAAATGAATGAAAATCCAGACAATCCAATTCATATGATGATTAAATCAGGTGCTCGTGGAAATATCTCTAACTTAGTTCAATTAGCAGGTATTCGTGGATTGATGGCAAACAACACAAAACAACTTAAAGCTGATGCTCAAAACGAACGTGGAGTTTACTCAGTTGTTGAAGTTCCAGTTAAATCTTCATTCCTAGATGGATTATCAGCTTATGAGTTTTATTCATCAACACATGGTGCTAGAAAAGGTCTAACAGATACTGCACTTAACACAGCAAGATCAGGATACTTAACACGTAGATTAGTTGATGTTGGTCAATCAATCGTTGTTAGAGAAGAAGATTGTGGATCTGATTTTGGTAATGTTGTTAAATCAATTACAGACTCAAGAACAAAACAAGTTATTGTTGATTTCAAAGAACGTATTGAAGGAAGATTTACAAATAGTCCAATTGTTAAAGATGGAAAAGAAATTGTTCCTAAAAATACATTAATTACACCCGAACTTGTTAAAAAAATTGTTAATGCAAAAATTACACAAGTTGATATTCGTTCAATTTTAGGTTGTCATACAAGAAATGGTGTATGTAAAAAATGTTATGGTAAAGATCTTGCAACAAATAGAGTTGTATCAATTGGTGAAGCTGTAGGTATTATTGCAGCTCAATCAATTGGTGAACCTGGTACACAGCTAACAATGCGTACATTCCACTCTGGAGGGGTTGCTGGTGTTGAAGATATTACAGGTGGTTTTGGTCGTTTAATTGAGTTAATTGATGCTTATGATAAACCATGAGGACGTCCAGCAGTTATTTCAAAAAGAACAGGTAAAATCACATCAATTAAACCTGATTATGATCAAAATAATATTGAAATTGTTGAACTTGAGTATACTGATGAAAATAACAAAAAACAAATTGAAAAATATGAAATTACAGCCAATGCTAGAAAAAGAGTTAAAGTTGGAGATGAAGTTATTCCAGGACAAAAAATTACAGATGGTCCAATTATTTTAAAAGAATTACTTGCCTTAACTTCACCAAGAGTAGTTCAAAACTACTTACTAAAAGAAATTCAAAGAATTTACCGTATGCAAGGTATTGCTATTTCAGATAAATATATTGAGATTATTATTAGACAACTTCTATCAAAAGTAGTTATTACTGATGCTGGAGATTCAAACTTCTTTGTTGGTTCAATTGAAGATATCTTCACATATCAAGACGTTGCTAAAGAATTACTTGCAAAAGGTAAAAAACCTCCATACGGTACAGTTGTAATCAAGGGAGCAAAACAAACTCCTCTATTATCTGAATCATTCTTAGCAGCTGCTTCATACCAAGAAACTTCAAAAATTCTTGTACATGCAGCTATCTCACACCAAACAGATAATTTAGAAGGTTTAAAAGAAAATATTATTCTTGGACATAAACTTCCAGTTGGTACATCTTCAAATTATGAACAAGATTCAAAATATGACCTTGTTGATTTAAATGAATTCTTCGGAAATGAAAACAACTAAACAAACAATTAAACATGATGTAACTATCATAGGCGCAGGTCCTGGTGGTCTTACATGTGCAATATATGCATCAAGAGCAAATCTTGATGTTTGTTTTATTGATAAAGGTGCTCCTGGTGGAAAGATGACTAAAACATTTCAAATTGAAAATTGATCAGGAGATGAACAAGTAAAAGGTTATGAACTTTCTTTAAGAATGTTAAATCATGCCAAAAAATCTGGAGCTAAACACATTTTTGGAAATGTAGTAAAAATAGAAACAAAAGGCGAATTTAATCATTTAGTTTATTTAGAAAATGGAAAAATAATCAAAACAAAGGCTGTTGTAATTGCAACAGGTATGGAAAATAAAATTCCAAAAGAAGTAAAAGGAATTGAATTTTATGAAAATAAAGGTGTTTCTTATTGTGTAATTTGTGATGCATCACTTTATAAAGGGAAACCCGGAGCTATCATCGGTGGTGGAGATAGCGCTTTTGAAGAAGCGTTATATTTAGCATCAATTGCATCAAAAGTTTATATTTTTGTAAGAAAACCATCAGCAAGAGCTGAAAAAAAACTTATAAAAGAAGTTGAAAGTACAAAAAATATTAAAGTTTTATATAACTCTCAAGTTACAGAACTATTTGGTAAAAATTACCTTGAGGGAATTAAATACACTGAAAATGGTGTTGAAAAATCAATGAAAATTGAGCATTTATATCCTTATATTGGTTATTTACCATCAAATGAATTCGCAAAAGATTTACCAATATTTGATGAATCTGGTTTTATTATCACAAATGAGTCTATGGAAACTTCAGTTCCAGGTATTTATGCTATTGGTGATATTAGAAAAAAACAAATTCGTCAAATTGTTACAGCAGCAAATGATGGTGCTATTGTAGGTAAGAATTTAGCTAATAAAATTAAGTAATTTATGTGTTTTTAAATGTTATAATTAATAGATATTATATCTTGGAGGCTATTATGAGCAAACAAATTGAGTCAAAAAATGTCAAAAGATTTTATGTTCCTAAGACAGCAGTTATTTATTTTTCTGACCAAGATTTATCAATTTATGAAGACTTTACAAAAAGTATTGTTGAATACACAGATTTTATACAAATTGGTTCAATGGATAAAACAAAGAAAAACACAAATATTAATGCTTATAATAAGTCATTTTATTCATGAATTGAAATGAAAAAAAATGAAGAAAGAATTATGAAACCTTCATCATTTTTCCATTCAGTTGGATCAAAAATTGTAGATGTTTTAAAAAATACAGATATTTGTGTATTAGTTTATAAATCAAATGATTTAGATGTTCTTGAATATGTTGATGAATTATCAT
The DNA here is from genome assembly GCA_949288045.1 of uncultured Mycoplasma sp. Taxonomy (GTDB): domain Bacteria; phylum Bacillota_I; class Bacilli_A; order Mycoplasmatales; family Metamycoplasmataceae; genus UBA710. Next base: position 10,963 of record CASEIC010000008.1, read on the forward strand.
CAATATTGTCAAAAAATGATGTTTTCTCATTCCATTTTTCAGTAGAAAACTTTGTTCAATCTGCTGAAACAAAGAAAAAATATGACAAGTTAATTAAAAGTTATACAAGAAAAAGACAATTGTATGTTCCAATTAAAGAAGAGTCAATTGTTTTAGCTTATAAAAATGCCTCAATAGCAAATAGAAATTATTATACAAATTTATATATTAATAACTTAATTGACTTATTTTTAGCACCATTTTTAGATCCTCAAAGAAATCCAGATGCTTTTTCAAGAACAAAAGCTTTATTCTATCAAAACAAAAGAAATTTTGAATCAAAAGTTGTATCTTCAATGGGATATTCAGATGAAAAAATCGACAATGTTGATTTAGCTTTAATACAAGCATTATCAAATCCAATGTTTGCTGCAGCATTTGATGCTTCAAACACATTTATTATTGATGTTAAAATGCCTTTCTTTTTAGAAACACACATTGAAAGAATTAAGCAAGTTTTAAAAACTGTTGTTGGTGAATGAAAACAATTTTATGTAAATTCATATGTAGGATCATTTGATTATGATAAATATTGTCAAATTTCAATTATGGCTATCAATGTTGATGATTCTAAATTAATTACAGATGCAGATCAAATTAATACATATGTTAAAAAAATTCTAAAAAATGTTCAAAAATCAAAAAACTTATTTGACAACAAAACAAAAACAATGATTTTAGAAAAAAGAATTGATGTTATGGAAGGATAAAAATCCTTCTTTTTTATTCATTAAAAATTAAGTCATTTTTATTAATAAAAATATAATCACCTTCTTTTATAGAAAATTCGTTCAATTTTAAATTTGCTATTCTTATTCTTTTTAATGAAACAACAGGATTTTTAACAATATCGAACATTCTTTTTATTTGATGATACTTTCCTTCTATTAATGTGATGTTTAATTTATTATTAAAAATGTTATTAATTTTAAATGGTTTTAATTCTTTACCATCTAAACATATTTTTTGATTTAACATTTGATTCATTTCATTTGTAAATTCATTTTTTAAAGTGACTTCATATTCTTTTTCAATCATATATTTTGGATTTTTAATTTTATGTGTAAATTCCCCATCATTTGTAATTAAAACTAAACCAGTTGTATCTTTATCCAATCTACCAACAATATGTAAATCTTTTATATAAGATTCTTTAATAAGATTAAAAATACTTTCTCCATCATTATCATTGTTTGAACAAACAAACCCACTCGGTTTATTAAGAAGAATGTAATGATATTTTTTAGTATTTATTATTTCATCAAATAAAAATACCTCATCACTTTCATTAATTTGAAAGGCAGGATCAATTACTAATTTATTATTAACTCTTATATTTCCTTTTCTAATCAATTTATTTGTATCTTTTCTTGAATAAGAAGTATTGTTTGAAATTAATTTATCTAATCTCATTTTTAACCTCATAATTAAATAAATTTATCTCTTTGTTGTTTTGATAAATTTTATCAATTACAGCCCCACCAATACATTTATCATTTTCATATAAAACAATTTGTTGTCCAGGAGTTATAGCAAGTTGTTCATCAAATTCAACTTCAATAGTTTTATTATCTTTATCAATGTTTACATTAAAGATTTTATTATCTTTTTGTCTATATCTAAATTTTGCGCTTAAATTATTAACATCAAAATTATTGGTATTTAAGTTAAGTTGAGAAGCTTTTAATTTGTTTGAATATAAATATTCTTTTTCTTTGTCTAATGGAGCGGCATATATTTCTTTTTTTTCAATGTTTTTAGCAGCTAAAAAGTAAGGTTGAGACATCCCTCCTAAATTTAATCCTTTTCTTTGACCTATTGTGTAATACATTACTCCATAATGTTTCCCAATTTCTTTTCCTGTTTCAATATCAATAATTTTTCCCGGTCTTGCTGGAATATAATTTTGTAAAAATTTATCAAAATCTCTTTCACCGATGAAACAAATACCAGTTGAATCTTTTTTTTCTGCAACATTTAATTTTATTTTTTTAGCAATTTCTCTAATTTCCTTTTTAGTATATGATGATAAAGGAAATATAACTTTTGATAATTGTTCTCTTGAAAGTTGAGATAAAAAGTATGATTGATCTTTTTCCTCATCATCAGCTTTATATAATTGTCCATCAATTAATTTTGCATAGTGACCAGTTGCTAGATAATCAGCATTAAGATTATTTATTGCATAATTTAACATTTTGTCAAATTTAATATATTTGTTACATAATATATCAGGATTTGGTGTTCTACCTTTTGAATATTCTTCAATAAAATTTTGAAAAACAAAATCTCAATATTCTTGGATGAAATCAACTCTTTTTAATTCAATGCCAATTATTTTTGCTGCTTCAAGCGCATCTTGATAATCTTGTTCTTGTGGACAAATATTTTGTGATATGTTGTCATTTCCTAAAATATCATTGTTTGTCATAGAATCTCAATTACGCATAAATAAGCCAACAACATCATATCCTTGCTGTTTTAATAAATATGCAGCCACAGCAGAATCTACACCACCTGACATTCCAATTACAACTTTTTTATTTTTCATATTTTTTATTTTAACATTAATGTAGTAATTTATATAGCTTGATAGTTATTTATGTTATAAATAAACTAAGAAATTAAGGAGAAATTATTTTTATAGTGAGAGTTATCAATGCCATATATTAATTGAAAGGAATTTATTAAATTTTAATTATGATTATATATAGAACGTTTACAAGGATGATTGACAAATTTAAACCATTACTTTTATTTTATTTAATTCTTTTTTTTATTTGTCAATTTGCAATATTTTCTCTATTTTTTGCTGATGGATATTTAAATGATTTCAATTATGTTTTTTGTTGAGTGCTATTTTTGATAATTAATGTAATTTCTTTATCTTCTTCTATTTTTTATTATTGATATATTTCAAAAAAAGGAAAGAAAATATTTATTAATAAGAAAAAATGATATTATCTTTTCTCTTATTATTTGTTGATAAATATTTCACAATCAATAGGAGTTTTATTAATAAACACACAATATATTTTTGATGATTTTAATGTTTCAAATATCAATTATTTTCTATAGTTATTTTAATTACAATTTTTATTTTTGGGCAAACAATTATAGTTACATATTTTTTATACAAATACAATAAGAAAATAAATAAAATTTATGATTTTGTAATTATTTCATCCAATAATAAACCAACAAATTTTAAAAATGATAATTTTGATTACTGAGATGGAGATGAAATAATATTTCAGGACGAAAAAAATAAAATAGTTTATATTGGTTATTCAAAAGGTTTCTATTATTTTCAAAATAACGAGAAATATATTTGTATGAATTTATATATAACAAGATGCTTTTATTTAAATAACTTTGATAAAAATGAAGTAAACACTAAAATTAGTAAATTAATATTAAATAACAATTAACCAATTAATATATCTTCTTCAATATATGAATAATTATTCTTCTTATTGTTTTTTCTTCAAACCACCATTGTTGATGAAATTCCTAATTGACCAATAAACATTGTAATAATTAATGCTATTTTTGATCCAATATTTAGAGAAGAAGTTAAACCAGTAGAAAGTCCTGTTGTTCCAAAGGCTGAAGATACATCATAGAAAATATCTGCAAATGTTAAATTCTCACTTTTTGCGCTACCTCACATATCATCTAAGGAAGTGAAACAAATTAGTGTTGATAAAAATACAATAAATATTGATAGTGCCAGAACAATGAATGCTTGAGAAACCACTTCTTCATTAATTTTTCTCTTGAACATTCTTACTCCATTAACACCTCTTGTTTTGTTTCAAATATAAACAACAATAACTGCTAAAGTTGTTGTTCTGATTCCTCCAGCTGTTGATGAAGGTGCTGATCCAATAAACATTAAAATCGAGAACACAACAAGTGTTGGGGCAGAGAATTTCGCAACCGAACTATCTAAAGTTGTAAATCCAGCATTTCTTGTTGAAAATACATGGAAAATAATACACATTATTTTATTTCCTGTGTTTCCTGTTTTATCACTAACTCAAATACCATCAATACCAGCACCTTTGTTAAAAATTTCAAATATAAAAGAAAAAGTTAAACCAGTTAGAAAAACAATCAGATAAGTTGTACAACTAACTTTTGAAAATAGTGAAAATTTAAAATCTGTTCTTTTTCTTATTAGTTTTTTGTTAATAAATTGAATAACATCATAAATAACCGGGAATCCTATCCCACCAATAATTAATAATATGATAAACACAATTTGAATTGAATAAACATTATAGTAAGGATGTAATGAGGAGTCAGACAATATATCAAACCCAGCATTATTTATTGCACTAATTGAATGAAACACAGCATATTTAAATGATTTTAGTAAATTTCCTTGAGGATTGAATTCTGAGAAATCTTTATTTATTGTATTGTTTTCTGTTATAACCTCTCAGGTAAAATTACCTTTTTCAAAATAAAAGATAAGCCATAAAACAAAAGTGAATATAATGATAGTTATAAATAGGAAAGAAATTGATATTTTAATCATTTTTTTAAGCTCGCCAGCATTATTGGTTCCTCTTTCTTTTTCAAGAATATTTCTAGATGTAATTGATATAGACTTTCTAAATACAATGTTAATAACCCAAACTTTGATAGCAAAAATACCTATACCACCCAATAATATAAGAATAGCAATAATTGCATAACCAAAATCAGATCAAGTTGTAGCTGTTGTAACAGTTGTCAATCCAGTATCACTAAATGCAGAAGCAGATGTAAATAGTGCATCAATAAAAGTTACATCCACTCCATTTTTTTGTGAAATTGGTAAAAACAATAAACATGTTGCTAATAATGTAACAAAAAAATATGTAATTAAAATTATTTGAAAATTAGACATATTTAAAAAGAATTTTTTAATTGGTCTAAAAAATGATCTTCTTACATTATTTTTTTTCATAGATTTAATTATATATTTTTAAATATATAAAAATTGAAAATCATTTGTTATAAAGTATTTATAATATTTTGTTTAAATATTATCCAAATTAATTATAAAATTAAGTCATTTATGCAACATTCCAACATTAAAGAGATACTGTTAAATTTCCCATTAAAAATATGAAGTGAAAATTCCTATTTTTCATATTATTGACAGAAACATTATAAAGTTAAAAGTATTATTTCTTGAATATTATCAATATTACCTCTCATTATAGGAATGATTGTTGTATTTTGTTATATTGATGGATTGGGTAAAAAAAGTGATTTATATAATTTTTCAATTTTGTGATGAATCATTACATTTTCAGTGTCACTTGGATTATTGTTTGTAACATTTACTTATTTTATTTTTTTAGACAAAAAATATATAAGAACCATTGGAAATTATTTGTTTGTAAACATTTTCACATTTTTTTATTTTTCATTGCTAATTTTATATATTGTTCATGTTTCTGTTTTGTTTTCTAAAACAAGAAATGATATTGCTTTGATATCGGGAGCAATGTTCATGATATTACCATTGATAGTTTGTTCTTTTTGAGCATTTGGTATTTTTTATGTAACACACACAATATATAAAAATAGAAATTTTGAAAAACTAAAAAATGATGATTGAATGTTCTCATATTTTTCATTTAAGGATGATTATTACATTATAAATAGAAAAGGTGATATTTGAGAACCGGGTGATTTAGTTTCAAAAAAGTTAAACATTAAATACATCGGAACAGGAATTTATAAAGTTGGTAAAAAGTTATATGCAAAAAATCTATTTAAATACAAAGGTAAAGTATATGGAATTGATTTTTGAACAAAGAGACCTTTTATACTTACAAATGACTTAAAATGAGAATTAAATCAGATGATTAAGAAATTATTTGCTAAAAATCTTGATTTATAGATATTGCAATAAAAACTGAATATTTTACTTTATATTAGATTTTGTGAAAATAGATAATAAATTCTAATTTTAATTAAATATACTATGTTTAAAAATGCTAAAATAAAATTAATGATGAGTAATGAAAACATATTAATAATAGAAAATCTTTATATGAAATATAAAAAGAAAGATGAAAAGTATGCTCTTGAAAATCTTAATTTTTGTATTCAAAAAGGTGAATTTCATGCTTTTATAGGTGAAAATGGTGCAGGAAAATCAACAACAATAAAAATAATATCTGGTTTAAATAATGACTATGATGGGAATGTTTATATTAATAATTTAAATGTTAGAGACAATGTAAATGCAAGAGAGTCGTTTTCATATATTCCAGATAAAATAGTTTTTCCATCTGGAATAAGCGCATGAGATTATATTTATAATACGGCTTTATTAGTTAGAGATGACAAGGAGGGTTTGAAAGTTGAACTAAATAATTTATTACAAAAATTTGGAATAGAAGAAATAATAAAAAGAAATCCTAATAAATTATCATCTGGACAAATAAAGAAAGTTTTATTGATTCTTGCCATTTTAGAAAAATCCAAATTTATCATTCTTGATGAACCAGCATCTTTTTTAGATCCAACATCAAGAATGTTTTTATTTAGTGAACTCGAAAGAATGAATAAAGAAGGTGTGACAATTATGATTTCATCTCATATTTTAGAAGAAATTAAAAAATATGTCAATGCTGTTACTTTTATTAAGAGAGGAAAAATAATTTGATCTGGGAAGGTTAAAGGAGAAGAATTGATTAAAAAATATAATCAATATATTTTAGGTGAATAAATATGAAAAATTCTTTAAGCGTCTTATCTAGTTATAAAAAACCTTTATCAAAAAATATAAGCTTTTGTTTTTCTATAATTAAAAAAAGTATAGTTTTTTGAGTTGTTTTTTGTTTATATATTTTATCATTGCCTATTACAACATTAGTGTTTGTAGTTTTAAATAAAAATGATGTTTTAAATTATTCATTTATTTCAGTAATAATTAATCTTTCATTTATGATTATTTTTTTATTTATATCAACATTAAAACTTTTTGTTGAATCAAAATATTCAAGTGTGGATGTATTTTTAGTTTCAAAACCTTTTAAAAAATCACATATTTATATTTCAAGATTTTTAATGATTTTTGTATTTGTATTATTTGCAAGTTTGACACAATTTATTATAAATGCTATATTAACTTTTTCATTTGAATTATCAATACAATGAATAGCATACGATTTTATTTCATTGATGTTGATAAATCCATTTATTGCAATTTTTATATATTCACTATTTATATTATTTTCTACTTCATTTAAAAAGATTTGGTTTGCTTTATCTTCGTTAATCATTTTAATTCTTTCATCTGGTCTTCCAATGTTCACAAGAAGTTTTGAAACTAAAGATACAACTATTAAATATAATCCATCTTTATATAATTCATTTGAAAAATTAACATATTTAGATGAAAAAAATAATGTTAAAACATTTATAGTATCAAAAACTAATTTTGATTCTATAGAGTCAATTAATACAAATGTTTTAAAAAAAATAAATAAGGATAATATTTATAGTTATTTTGTTCCTGGAGAATGATTTGGCTCATTTTATTCATCATTAGCAAAAGATTTAATATTAACACCAATTGATGATTATTCTAATCATTCATTTTCATTAATTAAAAATAGTTATAGTAATTCAAATGCTTGAAATATAGATAAAAACTCATTAATTGTTTTAAGGCCTAATGATATAAATCCGTTTGAGTTAACAAATGATGAGTATGAAAATTTATTAATTAAAAATATTAAATCAATTAATTATATAAATATTTATGATAAATTATTAGTTCAATCAATTTTAGATAAAATAAGTGAAAACGAAAATTGAAATAGTCTTTATTTATCACAAAACGAAATTAATACTTTAAAAGCTCTTATTGGTCTTTTTGATAATAATAGTTCTTTATTTTACTATTGAAGATATTATGATATATTAAAAACAAAAACTCCAAATTTAGAAGTTAAGATAAAAATTCAATTTAGTGAAAATTTATGAAATTTAATGAATTTTGTTTGAACTTCTGAAGTTGCAAAAAATAACATTGAAATATCTAAACTTTTTGGTGATATAGATAAAATTTATCCAAATGCATATTCTACAAATTATGATGAACCCATAACAAATCAAGATTTGAATTTTATTTTAAAAAAATTAATTAAATTCAATGGTAACAATGTTTATTATTTAGATGTAAATAATACATATATTTCAACATCTGTTGAACAACTTCAAGAATTATCAAATGAGATAATTGATGAGCAAACTTGAACAAATTATGTTCTAAATAATTCTTTAACATATGAAAATGCAAATAAATTAATTAATAAATTAAAAGAAGTATTTCCGAATATTTGTTCATTTGAATTAGATGAAAACTATTTTAATCCTTATCAATATTCATTATATTTAACAAAATACAAAAATACATATTTAAATTATGCTTCATTAGTTGTTGTAATTGTTGTTTTTGCAACAATAGGGGTGGGGTGATTATCGTGAGCCAGATTCAATAAAATAAACTATAAAAATATAGAATTGTAAATAAGGAGCGGAAAATGAAAAAATTAAATAAACTTAAAAAGAAATTAATAGCAGGAATTTCGTTGCTTGGAATTGCTTCTATTGCAATAGGGTACACAGCTTATGCCACTTTTTCTCAAGTTAATGATATTACAAATAATAGAACTTATATTTTTGATGGAGAAAGTTTCGATAGTTTTGAAGCGTTATCTAAAAGAATGCAAGCCAAATATTTAGCAGATAGTTTTGTCTATTCAGAAAGAAGTAAGTGATCAATTAAAGATGGTAAAAACACATTATATTTTAACAATTCTAAATTATTAAGGGAATTTTTAGAAAAAAAAATAACAAATTTTGTGGCTTCTTCTTCATACAATCTAAACAATTCAAAATATATTAACGAAAATGGAGAACTTGCTTCACAAGCTTTTTCGAAATTACATTTTAATAATGATGAAATGCTTAACAAAACAACAATATATAAAGGCAAAGATAATTCAATACATAAAACAATTGAAGATGCTAAAAATAGTTATTTATCAGTGCATGATGCTTATTATTTTAATGAAATGTTTTTTAAAAGTAAAGAACAACTACAACTATATTTAGAAAATGAATTTTATGGTCAAGATTCTAATAATCCTGGCTACCAAACTTTAGAAAAAGGAATTGGTGTTATTTCTTCAAATGGAATTATTTCTAATTCAATAAATCCTAAATATTTATTTGCAAATGGGAATATAGATTCTATAGATCAAGAAAAAATAATTGATGCTAAGAAAACATTTGCTTCATTTGTTAGTTCAAATTTAAATAAATACTTAAAAATTAAAGATATAGATGGTAACTATAATTTATATGATAAAAATGATATTCAAAATTCATATAATTTAGTAAATATCTTTGATAACCCTGATTATACTAGATTATATTCAAATAGAGGATATGGATCCTATGTTGTAGATTTGAGTGAAGAAGATAAAAACACTTTATTTGGTCCTTATTATGTTTCATCAACAAAAGATATAGAACTTATATATGATCATAAACAATGAAAAAAAATTAATAAAAATGACCCAATAATTTTGGAAGAAAAAGATACTAACCTTTTAGCTTCTTTTTTAAGCAACATTTTAATGGCAGAAGAAGAGAAAACATTTGATGATTTACCAATTAATATTAGAAGTATCAACAATGTTCTTGAAAAATATTTTAATGAACTTAAAAAATTTAGTTCTTTACTTTTTGAAGAATATAAAGATATGTATAAAATGCTTCAATCAGGAAAAAGATTTAATTTGTTCAATGGAATAATTATTTCTCATAAATGATTGATTAATAGATTGATTTTAAATAAAGCTCCTGAAAAAATAATTAAACTAACAAAAGAAACTTTTAATACAATTGCTAAAACTATAGATAGATATATTAATTTGATATTTGATGACTTAATTTTAGTTTCAAAAAGAACGGGAGATAAATTATCATTTGAAAAGATATTAGATTTTAATAACAATAATCACGATTTAAATTCAACACTAAAAAGTTATATGGATCTAATATCAACAAATTGACCTCAATTTATTGTTTGTTTAAATGTAATTAATTTTGCACAAATAAATTCATTTGTAAATGGTGGTGCTATTAAATTTGATTATGAAAAATTTAAAAAAATAATAGATTCAACCAAGTCATATAAAGAAAATATATTTTTAGATGAAAATAAATCAATTTATGAATATTTATATAATTTGTTTTCAAGTGATAACCCTGATGAGTTTCATGATGAGATAAAAAATAAAATTTCATCTAATATATATGAAAAAAATAAAGAATTTGTTTTAGAATTGAGTTTTTCATTTACATATGGAGCCAAACTTGGATCAAATGTTACTAGAGCATTATATGAAAACACTCTTTATAGTTTTGAAAATAATGACCCATTTTTAATTTCAAAAATTAATCAAACAATTTATAAAAATTTACCATCCTTAATTGTTCTAAAAATGAATGAAATTAATGAAGAGGCTAAAAATCATCAAGATTATCCTGAGCAGCCTGAATATATAACAAAAGAAAAAATATCATTTGAAAATTTTGCTTTGATTAATTTTGTTTGAAAATTAGTCAAATCATCAAAAAATATTTTTGATAGTTCTATTTTAGAAATTAATAATTTATTAGAATCGTTTAGAAAAAATTTATTAAATAACGAAATGTTATCCAACGAATTAACAAAAATTGTTAATCGTTTCGATGATAAATATTTCATGAATAATTTTGCTATTTTTAATGACGCTCAATCAATAATGAAAGAAATGGATAATAATGCTTATGCTTTATCTATGTATGAAGATGCAATAAAAGAATTTAGTAAATGCTTTGATGGATTTGGAGAATTTAACAAATACACTGAATTAAGTATAAATGTGATGAAAGAAACTTTTTCAATAATAGATGAAATAACAGATTTGTCAAAAACTAATAAGGTTTTCAAGCAAGCATTTAGTGCACTGAAAATTGCTTCATCATCTTTTATTTATATAAACATCGCCCTAGAAATCATGGATTTTGTGATTGACGGATTGGTTCCGAAAACTGAATACTTTTCATATGTTTTTGAAAATGATGATACTAAATTTATATGAAATGGCGGAATGAAAAAAACAATGTTTTGAGGAATGTTACCATTAGAGCAAACAACAATAAAAGATATAAAATTAAATGACCCAATAAAAGTTGTTGAACCCAATAACGAAGAACAGTATTACTTTAATGGTAAAAAATATAGTGATTTAAACATTTTAAAAAGACAACAATTAGATTTAATTATAAATGGACAATATAACATGAATGATAGTATATCAACTATATATTCATTTGAAAATGCTAAGTCAAATCCAATTAATGCAAAAACTTTTGATAATATTGGTTCATATGAAGATATTCTTTTATTAAATTCAAAAACAATCGAAACTTTTAAACCTCAAAATCTTATTCAACACATTTATAAAGAAATTTATTTGGAATTGAATAAGCCAAAAACTGAATGAATATATCACAAAGAGAATTTTATTTTTGAAGGAAGTGGAATTACTATATCTCCAGGAGAAAATTTTGATGAAATTGTTTATCAAATATTAAGAGATATAAGAACAGTTAAAATAGTTCAAATTCCAATATTAGAAAATGGGAAACCTAAAGATTTTGCTTCAAAAGAAGAATTTGAAATGATGAATGCATACGAATTACCCTCATATAGTTGATCAATTGAAGGAACTAAATATAATACTTCTAATAAAAAATATATAATACTTAATCCAAATGTTGAAGGTTTATCAAATATAAGTAATGATGTTATTATGAAAAATATCCAATTACAGTTTTATGAACAATTTAGTGTTGATTCAAAGGTTGTTTTAGAAAACGATATAAATGTTAATAATAAATTTAGTGAAATGGAAACAAATATTATTAATTACAATATTTATGAAGCAACATTGCCAACGGGATATTCAAAATATTTTATTGATCATTCTAAAGCATTAAATTGATTACTATCAAATATGGAATTTACAGTTTATGAACAAGAAAATATTATTAATAATTATGAATATAAAGAGAAAATTTTCAATTCTAAAGAAGAATTTGAAAGTTACTTGATAGCTAATATGGAGGTAAAAAATGGCTAAAAGAAATATTAAAAAAATATCTTTAATAATATCGGGAATATTAACACCAATTATTATTGCTTCTACGGTAACACCATTAGCAATAACTTTTGTGAATAAAAGCAATGCTTTTTTAAATAGTAAAGATTCAACATCAACAAATTATAAATATTTATATAATAATAAATATTACGATTCAATTGATGAAATAGTTAATGGAATTCTTTATGATTCAAAACCAATTAATCAAAACATTTACTATGGCGATATAAAAGAAGCAATTTTTGATCAAGAATCAAAAAGAATTGATATTAATCAATTAAGAAAATATGATCAATCTAAAATTAATCCAGCATATATAAATTCATTTGGTAATTATGAAATAGATTTTCAAAAAGCTAAAAAATCATTCATAAACCAAGGATTGATTAGATATTTTTATTTAGATAACAAAGGTAAAATACATTCAACTGAATATGATGCAGTTAATGCAAATAAAGAAAATGTCAAAGTTGATAAAGTTCTTTATTATATGATTGAGGATAGTAATGGAAATAAAATTCCAATTAATCCCTTTAACAAAAATGATGTCAACAAATTTTTAGAAATCGGGGTTGAAAATGCCTTAATAAGTTATGGTCATAATGGTTTTGGATTTGAAATTTTTAGATCAGAAGATAATAAACAATATCAAAGAGATGATTTATCTTTATTGCTTTATAAAAATAAAAAAGATATTGAAACAATAGCATCTAATGTAATTATTGATATTATTAATGAAATTAAAGAAGAGTTATTTAATAATTTGAAGTTTGATTTTGAAATAACCTTAACTGATAAACAAGCATATGCTTATCAATTTATTATTGAAAATAAAAGTAAAATTACAGCAGAAAATGAAATGCAATTACCAGCAATAAAATATAAAAATAATGATGGAATCGATGATAAAAAAACAATTATTTTTGAAAATATAAATTTACAAGATATTGATTTAGTTAATAGGTTTATAAGTAGAAGTCTTTTTACAGATAATAAAGCAAATAAAAATTGAAAAAGTAAAATTTGAACAACAGAACATATGCTTAATACTGTTGCAGAAGAAGCATCAATTGATTTGCAATTAGGAGATGAAGGACCAAAATATAAGCTTACTTTGGATTATTATGGTGGTAATGCAGGATGAGCTCCTGGAAATGATATAAATATATTTAATTGAGGAAAAGGTGGGAGCGTTTGTTTTAAAATAAAATTATTAGAAGAAAGTTGAAAAAAAGATTCAAATAAAGAGAATGTTAAAAATATTATTAAAAATAATATATTAAAATTTAAAAATAAGTTTAAATCAATGCTTAATAGAGACAATTATGCATTAGAAAATAATTTAGATAGTTCTTTTAATAACTTTGTGGATATGTTGTTTAATAAAGAAATTTTGGATGAAAATGTAAATTTAGAAGAAATAGTTCATTCTATTTTTTCAGGATTTACGAAGGAAAAGCAAAAAGACGATATTCCATATAAAATAAAAGTGAAAGATATATCATTTGATACAAATGTATTTATTTTTTCAAATGATTTAAATAAAAAAATTATTGAAACCAATAAGAATATATTAGCTTTAATATATAATGGATATCCTATTTTTAAATTTGAATTATCAAATAATAATTTAGAGTTTAATGGTTCTAATAATTTAGCAAAATCTCTTTTTAATTTTCAAAATATATATGAAGATAAAAAATTGAATCCATTAATTAAAAACATTTCAAATAGTGTTGATAAAACCAATTTATTTAACATAAGTAATAAAATGATTTATCTTGATAAGAATACAAATAAATTTATTATTCCGTCAGAAGTTCAAGAATACAAACCAATTTTAAGAGTTGATAATTTAAAACAACCGAAAGTATATCAAAATGGAATTTGATATGCAATGGATGCATATAATGAGAATTTAGAAAATTATATTAATAAGAATAATATTACCAATGTTTCGCAATCATTAATCAAAGATTATCTTGTTGATCCTAATAACTTTTTAGCTCTAAGACCTAATAGTGAAAATTCAAAAAACCAATTTGAGCAAATGTATTATGCAAATTATATGGGACTAGAAAATGCTTTTAATGAATCGATTGAGAAAATTGAAAACAAGTTAATTTTTAACAAAAATGATTTAGACACAGCAAAAAATAGAGCAAATAATATTAAGCCATCAAAAATTGTTATTTTATATAACATTGCTGGTGAAGTAATGAATCCAGGAATTAAATTAGATGATGATTTTATTTTATCAACAACTTCTGATGCAATTTATGATTCAGAAAATAATATTTTAGACAATGTTTTAAGAACATTAATTATTGAAAAATCACAAGATCATTTTTATTATGAAAATGAAGATGGCACATATACATTAATTAAAAATGAAACTAATTTTGTATTTGATTTAATATGAGAAAATAAACATTATTATTTTGTAACATTTAATGATGCAAGAAATTATTTACATGAAATAATTAAAAATCAGGCAATAAAGGTAGGTATTTAATATGAAAAAGAATAAAATTTTATTATTTACAAGTTTTTTAACAATCCCAACAATAGTACTATCTTCGGTTGTTTCTTGTTCAAAAGGAGAAGATTTAGATGTATGAAGGTATGACAAAAATTATGGTATATATTTTAATGGTTTAGGATCAATTTTAGATTATGATGGTAATGCAATAGAATTAGAAATTCCTGAGTATTTAGAAAATAATGGCGATTCTTCAAGTCCATATTATGGAAAAAAAACTCAAGTAAAATTTATTGACTATAACGCTTTCAAATGAGACGAAAAAGAAGATAGTGGAAGACTGAAGTTACAAAAAATAAAATTACCAAATTCATTATCTCGAATTTGATATAATGCTTTTGATGGTAATGAAATAACTTCTATAGACATTCCTAATTCGGTAGAAAGAATAGATAGCGGTGCTTTTGGTTGAAATCCAATAACCAACGTAACCATCCCTAATTCAGTAAAATATTTATCAGGTTTTGAAAATACTCAATTAACCAACATAACTATCCCTAATTCAGTAATCGAAATAGGTGAGCGAGCTTTTTATAACACTGAACTATCTGATGTAATTATCCCTAATTCAGTAACTAAAATTGGTGCTAATGCTTTTTCAGGTACCCAACTAACTCAAGTTGAGATCCCTAATTCAGTAAAATATTTATCAGGTTTTAATAATACTCAATTAACCAATATAACTATCCCTAATTCAGTAACAATAATTGGTGATGGTGCATTCCACGACTGCAACAAATTAACCTCTATCACAATCCCTAATTCAGTAATCGAAATAGGTGAGCGAGCTTTTTATAACACTGAACTATCTGATGTAATTATCCCTAATTCAGTAAAAAGAATTGGAAAAGAAGCTTTTAATAGAACCAGAATTGATGCAGTTGTACTACCAGATGATTGTGAATATTTTCCAGATTCATTCCCAACTTACACAATTATTGTTGGAGGTAAATTAAACAAAGATTAATATTTTTATAAAAACAAAACTAATTTTGTATTTGATTTAATGTGAGAAAATAAGCATTATTATTTTGCAACATTTAATGATGCAAGAAATTATTTATATGAAATAATTAAAAATGAAACAATAAAGGTAGGAATTTAATATGAAAAAGAATAATTTAAAAGTTTTTGGTATAGTGGGGGCAGCATCTATAATTACATTTGCAATCGCCCCTCTTGTTGTTTCTTGTTCAAAACAAGAAGAAGATTTGTCAAATGTAAAAATGTATGATAAAAACCATAGAATGTTATTTAATGGTGCAGGTAAAATTTTAGATTATGATGGTAATGCAACAGAATTAGAAATTCCTGAACATTTAGAAAATAACAGCGTTACTTCAAGTGCTTATTACGGAAAAAGAATTAAAGTAAATAAAATTGGTTATAAAGCATTTCAATGAGACGAAAAAGAAGATAGTGGAAGACCAAGGTTACAAAAAATAAAATTATCAAGCTCAATAACTTATATAGAAAGTGATGCATTTTCAAATAATGAATTAACCCAAGTCACCATTCCAGATTCAGTAACTTATATAGATGATTTTGCTTTTGCTAGCACTCAACTAACTCAAGTGGAATTGTCACCAAATTGTAAATATAAATCTAATGCCTTTCCTGCAAATTGCAATGTAATTGGTGGAATTAAAATTGACTAATTACAAATTCAAAACATATCAAAATGAAATTTGATATGTACTTGGTGCATATAATGAGAATTTAGAAAATTATATTTATGAAAATTAAGAAAACATGAGTAAAAAATTCTTTGGGATATGATAATAATCTTTTTATTTATCAAGATAAAGAAATGTTTAATTATTCTGTTGACACCATCTTGTTGGCTAATTTAACAACTCTAAGTAGAAAAACAAAGCATATATTGGAAATTGGAACAAACAATTGTGCTTTGAGTATTTTTCTATCTCAAAGAGATGAATCATTAAAAATTGATGCTTTAGAAATTCAGAAAGAAGCAGTAGATTTAGCAAAATACAATGTTGAAATGAATAATTTAGAAAATAGAATAAATATTATTAATGATGATTTTAATAAATATTGAAAAAAACATAATAAAAATCAAAAACCTAAGTATGATGTGATAATTTGTAATCCGCCATTTTATAGAAAAGAAACAAAACCAAAAAAAGAAATTAATGACTATATGTTGAAAGCCACTCATGAGGTTACTTTAACACTAGAACAGATTATTGAAGGTTCATCTAAGATAATTGAACAAAAAGGATACTTATCTTTAATTATTCCACCAGAGAGAATTGTGGATTGTTTTACATTAATGAGAAAACATAATTTTGAACCCAAAAGAGTTATTATGATTCATCCAAGAGTTAAACAAAAAGCAATTTTAACTTTTGTCGAAGCAAGATTTCAAACAGGATGAGGAACACATTTTGAACCTAATATTTATTTACATCCAGAAGATTCATCCAAACATGAATATTTGGATGAAGTAGTTAAGCTTTATCAACCAATTAAAGTTAAAGACTAATTGATTTCTGAAAGCATTTTTAAATTTTGTTTTCTAGCAATTAATGTGTTTGTTAATAAAACAACTGTAGACATTGTCATAAGAACAACTCCTAATCAAGCGGGTATTAAACCAATAATAGCAAGAGGTATACATATAAAATTAAAAACAGATCCCCAAATAAAATTTGTTTTTACTAATTTTAATGTTCTTTTAGCAAGCAATATTGTTTTGTAAACTAGTGATAATTTTGGTTCAAGAAGAGAAATATCTGCTTGAGAATTGGTGATTTCAGATCCAGATGAAAATGCCATTCCAATTGAAGCTTCTTTAATCGCTAATATATCATTTATTCCATCTCCCACAAAAATTATATTGTTGTATTTTTTTATAATTTTTGCTTTATCAAATGGTAATAGGTTGCCATAATATTCTGAAATTTCTAATTGGTTAGCAACATCTTTCACAACTTCAATCCTATCTCCTGATAAGATGATTGGTTCGATGCTCATATTTTTTAATTTGTTTATTATTTCTTTGGTATCTTTTTTAATTTCATCTTTTAATACAAAATATGATTCAACCATTTTGTTTTTTGCAAAAAGAACTATCAAATTATTTTTATCTTGTTCTTCAATCTTAATATTGAATT
>CASEIC010000009.1 GCA_949288045.1 uncultured Mycoplasma sp.
TAATCTATCCATAGTGGAATATAAATAACAGTAAAAGAATGATTGTTTATTATTGAACTAAATATTGTGAACAAAACAATTTAGATTATGTAGACTTGCTTCAATATAAACAAGAGTTCAAAACACACAAAAACGATTTAACCTTTGAAGAAGTTGAAAAATGTAGATCTAAACTATGAGATGACAAAATATCTTTCATTTTCAACGGACTTTTAGAAACAGGTATGAGAGTTGGTGAATTTATCTCAATTAAGTGAGATTTAATAGAATCAACAACAATACCAGTAAAAACATCTAAAAACCTAAATGAATACAGATATACATTTATCTCTCAAGAGACATTTGATACTATTCAAAAGCTAATTCGAAATAATTTTGACTTTTCTAAGCTTAACGAAGATAACATTCAATACGAGTTAAGACAACTAGGAAAGAAATCACAACTTACAATATCGCTTTCTCCACATGTCCTAAGAAGAACCAAAGGTTCATTGTTAAGACTAAATGGAGCAAAATTAGAAGATATCGCGGATGTTCTAGGACACAAAAGTATGGAAACAACGCGTAAATACTATTCAAAACTAAATGAACAATATCTAAAATCAATTTCAAATCTTTCAGATATTAAACCAAGTGAAGCAATTGAGTTAAATATTCTAAGACAAGAAAATGAATTGCTTAAGAAACAAATATTACTGCTAAAAGAGGAATTAAATGAATACAAGAAAGAGAAAATTAAATTTAATTAAATACTTGAACAAACATTATGCACAACATAATGTTTTTTTTGGAGAAATAATTCATAAACTAAAACCTGAAAGTATAATTCAATGAAAACAGTTCCTAAAAGACAACAAATGATACTTGATTTCTGGATTATCACGATTAGGTTATGGTAAATTTGATAGAACTCTTTGAATTAGATATTTAATTAGATCATTTTGGAAGTTATACATTTCTGAAACTCAAGCAATAGAGTTTTTTAAGTCAAAGTTTAATAAAACTCTTGAATTTGCTCCGCATAGCTTAGATTTGAAATATGGAATTGATTTTGTCTATGATCATAACAATTTTGTAATAGTGAAAACTAGAATATATGACAATGAGTTCAATAAATTCCTTGATTACAAGAAGCTTAATAAGTTTTCCTATGGGGGCTTAAATAACACAAATAGTGTAATTTGAGTGTTCGAATCAAGCAATCAAAGACTTTTTAAGTACAATTCTAGTCAAAATGTCCTAGAAATCGTAGATATCAACTAATACCACCTAACCAAACAATGAATTGGTATCACATAATTTCGCATTTAATTGTAAATTATCACTACATTACATTACTAGTATATATGTAATATATACGTAGTAATGTAGTGGTAGTAAGTAGATTAACTAATTCTATTCTCATTAGTGTGAGTTCATTTTATGTGTTTGGTTAGGTGAATATTCAACATAATTATCATTATATTTACACAAATATATACAAGTCCCCTAAGAAAAAAAAAGGGTATAGCGTCATTTAATGAAATTAAGAAAAAATATAAAAAATGAAAAATAACAAAGGATAGAAAAATTATGATTAAGAAAAAATATAAATGCAGTTACTGTCTAAAAATCTTTTCGAAAAAGAAAATATATGAGTTGAATAAGTCTGATTTATTTAGTGATGATATTCCTAAAAGATTATTTATTTGTTCTAGTTGTCTTGTAAAAGAAAATGAAAGTTTCGAAAGGGAACAAAATGGGTACTAATTTAATCAATCAAATAGTTTCAAAACAAAAAGAAATAATTCAATGATGCTTTAAAAACAATTTTCAAAACATTTGCGTGATTTTAGAATATTCAATTATAGAAATTAAAGTTCATTTCTTTTATCGAAACAAAATATTTTCAATCATTTGATTGCATTATCATGATGAACCATTTGAAAACGGAGTTTGAGAAATTCTTGAAATTGGTTCAAGAAAAGATGTACTACGTTCAAACAATCTAGATGAATTCCTAAAATACATTGGAGTCAAAGATGCTAGAAACAAGAATAAACAAAACAATTAGAAAGTTTAGACTTAAAGGTATTGAGACTTTAGATCATCATAGTGCTAAAAAATATGCAACTTATTTAAAAAAGCATCAAATCAAATTTTTATGATTTGCAAAAAGAACTAAAGACGAAAATCTAGAAAATGAATGCATAATGTGACATTCAATTTGTGCAGAAGAATTAAACAGATTAAAAAAAGAATTTTGAAAGTAGATTTATGACAAGAAAAGAATATTTTGATAAATGAAAATGAACAGATAATACGACTTATAAATGTAGTTTATGTGAAGGTGAATTTTATGAAATTTTAGAAATAAAAACACCGTACGAATGCGAAGACTTTATTTGTGAAAAATGTTTTATTGGAGATAAAAATGAAAATTAAAAAAGAGTTTGTTGATCTAATTTACAACAAAGATAAAACTTTCGAGTTCAGAAATTCTAATGATAAAGATGGAGTTTATAGATTCAAAGACAAATGATTTAAACTTGTTTAT
>CASEIC010000010.1 GCA_949288045.1 uncultured Mycoplasma sp.
GATTCAAAAAGATATTAATGAACTTAAAAGTGATATGAAAGATGTAAAATCTCGTCTTGATGTTTTAGAAACTAAAGTGGATAGAATTGAAAAAGATATCAAAGATATAAAATCTACACCTACTATGAGTCGCGAGTTAAAACAAATTAAAAAGTAAATAATATATAAAATAAATAAAACTTTTTAATATTAAAACCATCAAATGGTTGGTTAAATATGATTCAAATTGCAAAAAATTGATTGTTTAAAAAACAAAGAGCTTTTAATTGTAAGCCCTTTGTTTTTATTTAATATTATTTAAACCTTTAAAACTTTGTTCTTTGACTTTTTCTGTGTCTCAGTAATTTTCTAATATTACTTTTCTCTTCATTTTTGCTCTAGATGATTCTAATCAAATAATTAATCTAGGTAATAGGAAGATTGTGTAAATTAGATTTACTAATGCAAAACCAATTATAAATAACATTGGAAGTATTGGTAATGATTTGAATAATGCTATGAATATTATGAATGATATTATTACAAATCCATTAGTAATTAATAAAGGTTTTAACGATTTGAATGTCTGTTTATATACTAAATCTTTAATGTCATTTGTCATTTGTTCTTCAATTCTTAGTTTTTTAAATTTGTAATGAACTTTTGTTAAAACATTAATTGAAGAAAACAAGAATAGTAATAAACTAATTGCAGCAATTGCAGCAAGCATTGCATTAATTTGAATTAATCCAAAACCAACCATAAATATAAATGAAATGTATGTAATGATTGATGAGATTAATAATGCAAGAGCTTTTGATCATCCCATTCAGAATAAAACAAATATACACATTGCAATCATTGCAGCTAATGCAGCATACATTGTGAATTTCATCAATTCAAATGTATTTGAAGATTCAAGACTTGATGTAACAATAACAACATTGTATAAATTGTAAATTTGGTTAGTAATATCATTAATTATTTCAGTAGAGAATGTATTGTCAATTTTTACTTGAATTACATTATCAATAATTTCGATATTTTCTTTTTCAATTCCATTTTCAACAAAAATGTTTTTAATTTCATTTTGTTCATTCAAACTTAATTGTTCTGAGTTTGGTGTATTTGAAACTTTAAGAACAATTTGATTTTTATCAACATCTGAGATATTAAATCCACTTTTTAATGTTTTACCATTAATGAAGAATGATGTTAAGAAGATTATTAATCCAAAAACAAGAATGTACGATAATGTAGCTAGTGCTATTTTTAATCCGCTTGATTTTGAAACTCTTCCAAATTTATCATATCCAAATCATTGTTTTGTCTTGTAATTTGAGACAAAAGAATTTGAATTTTCATTTAATGTTGTTGAAGGAATTTGAACAGTTTCATCTAAATCTAATTCTTCTTCAATTGAATTTACTTTTTTGTTATTAACATTTTTATATTTTCTATTTCAGAATCCAATTAATTTAGGATCATCTTCAAATCTTGTTATTCCTACTATTGTATTAGTTAATATCATTAACAATGGAACAATTAATATTGGAATAGCTAATATACTTATTAAAACAATTAGTGAGAATGTATCATTTGCAAAAGCAATGATTGCATAAAACGCTCCAAAAGTGATTAAAAGTATAAGTGATTTTAACAACATTGAAATTCTTGTTTTCTTTGTTGTGTTTTTAATAGATTTGGAAACTGAATTACCTTTTAAGAATTCTTTTTTGATTTTTTCATAGAAAGATACAATAAATTCAAAAACAACAAATGTCGAAGTAATTAATGTACAAATTAGAATAGAATCATAGTCACCAAAGAAGACGGTTAGCATTAACATTGTTAAAAATACAATTAGTGCAAGAATTAGAATAGCAATTATTCCTAAGTATCCATAGTTAATAACCACAAAGATTGATAACACTGCATAAATTGAAATAAGAGCAATAACTAAAAAAATAAAAGCATCATTACCATTAGTTGCAACCACTTGATTTATTACATAATTATCAATACTATAGTCACTTAAATAGTATGATAAATCATAGTAAAGATTATTTATATCCTCTGTTGAAGGAATGTAATTTGTTACTCCATATTCTATAGTTAGAGAAATAGCTGATGAATCTTTTAAATCATCAAAATTAATTTTTGAAATTATAAAATCAGTTGGTTTATATTTTTTACCAGAAATTGGATCAACAATTTCGTCTTTAAAAATTGGTTCTCTATTTGTACTTCCATCGGGTTTTTTTTCATAATCTTCAGGAGTTCATCCTGTTCCATCATCACCATCAACAAATAAATATTCATAAACTGATCCTGAATAACCATTTGGATCGTTTTTAACTATATTTTTTAGTATTTCATAATTTTTTCAAATTATAGCTTTTGTACTTTGATCTGTACTATCTAAACCCTTATTGTAATTTACCAATCAATCATAAACATTTCTTAAAGTTTCTTTATTTGAACTTAATGAAATTGTTTGACCAGAGATTGTAGCTTGATAAAAAATATCATTATTATTTGGTGATGATTGAAAGTAATTATTATTTGTTGGTCTTGAATTAATGTGCATTATTGTTATTGGTTCTTTTTTAGTCAAAAACTCTATAAAAGAACTTTTGTTGTTACTATCTATTTTTGTTACATCAATTTTAAAAATATTTTCATCTTGTAATTCTGCTAGCACTAAAGAATTTGGATATTCATTTTCAATTCTACTTTTTAGGTTAAATAAAAATTGTCTTGCAAGCGATTCATTTGTAAGTGGTTTGCCTTCTGAATCTTTTGGTTTAATAGTTAAAGAAATACTATTTGCATAATCGGTTGAAGGTTTGATTTGGTTTGTTTTTAATCCTACAGATAATCCAACAAATAATCCAGTTGCAAAAAATGAAAAAATCAAGATAAATCATCTTTTTCAATTATTTAGTTTGAAAAAATTTTTGAAATTATTTTTCATTTATGATTAGTATTTTATCAAATCATTTTTAATCTATGATTAAAAAAGAGAAGTTAAATTGCTATTAGTAAAGAGATGAAACTAATTTATTTAAGAACACAAAACACACGCGCATTTTATATTATGCATATGTGTTTTGACATAATCATCTAGAATTGATACATGTCTGGACAACCACTTACAATTTCATCTCCTTTCTGTTCTTTTTGAACACCTTCATTATAAACAAATTCCTTTTAAAATCATTTATTTTAGATTTATCAAATTCACTTGTTTTATAAACAAAAATTTTTGAAAAAAAATTAATTTTTTAAGCAAAAAATTAACTTGTTTTAGATCTTTTTCATTATCTATAGATAATGTTGGAAAAAAATCACTATTATGTATAATTTAAATGTCAGGTGATTAATTATGTCAAAGGTAATTGCAAAAAATAAATTTGCTACCTCTGATTATGAAATATTAGACAAATATGTTGCTGGTATGGAACTTCAGGGGTGAGAAGTAAAATCCATAAGAGCATCAAATGTTAATTTGAAAAATTCTTTTTGTTCTTTTAAAAAAAATGAATTGTTTGTTTCAAATATGCACATTTCACCATGAATGAATGAAAAAAATGATGAATTCAGAGCAAGAAAATTACTTTTGCATAAAAATGAATTATTAAGAATCCTGACTGAGCAAGAGAAATATAGATGTACTATTATTCCACTTTGTATTATGTGAGAAAATGGAAAAATTAAACTTGAAATAGCTCTTGCAAGAAGAAGAAACAAAGTTGATAAAAGACAAGCTATAAAAGAAGCGGAAATTAAAAAAAGACTTAATAAAATCTATTAGTTTTATGGGGATGTAATGGCTTCGACAAGATTTGGGGTTATTATTTGGCAGTGGTGTCGCAGACCATAATTGCTTAGGCTTTTCAATAAACGGAAAAGAAGAAAAACAAACAGAAGACAATAATTTATTATTATCTTCACAATCATCAAACCTAGTTTTTGCTTAAGATTAGCATCTAGTCACTCCTAGTATTCCCTTGGTACTAGTCAAGTGTCGGTAAAGGGTATGTAAGTGGATTCGATTAAAACTTAAAGAATTCTAATCGACTTTCGTTTTATGTTCTTGTTTATTCTAGTAAAACAGAAATGTATTAAAGAATAATCTAAACTGTAGATAAGTAGTATTACTCATGTTTTGGACCGGGGTTCGACTCCCCGCATCTCCACCATATGTTAAGTCGCCAAAAAAGTTAGGATTCGGACTCCTAACTTTTTAGTTTATTTTGAATTTATTAATTAATATAAATTCATTTTAACATCTTGTTTTTTTGATTCTTCGGCAGCAAATAGCGGTATTCCTGCAAGTCCATCTTTTTCTGCAACAACGCAAGTTGGGAATGTATATATTATTCTATTAAATCTTGTTACTTGATCATTGTAAAGTCTTCTTGATGCTGCAATTTCCTTTTCGATCATTATTGATTCATTCATTAAAGTTCTAACAGATGCATCAGCACCAATTTGAGGGTATGCTTCAAAAGCAATATTAATTGATCTTTGGACATTTGATAACATTTCGTTTTTCTCTGCAACTGAAGCCTTATTTCCTGATGAACGATATGCAGCAATATTTTCTAGAACTTCTTTATCAAATTTCATTTGTGATTTAACAGTGTCAACAAGTTTTGTTAATGTATCAAATCTTTTGTTTAATTGAACTTCAATTCCTGATGCTGCATTGTTTATATCAATTTGTCAACTTCTTAATGTGTTTCTTTTTGTAATTTTGTAAAAATAAAATAATCCTAATGTAATAACACATAAAACAACAAATCCAGCTCTTTGTCCGCTTGTTGTAGTAACTGGCCCTAAATTGTTATTTACAACCGGATTATTAGGTCCACTTGATTGTTCTTTTCCAGAATATAACATTCTTACCTTCTTTACTTTTTGTTTTTGTGAGTTTATATATGATTAATTTTACCATTTATATGTTCTTTATATTATAATAGATTTACAATTTTAAACAACGGAGGGGTAGCGAAGCGGCCAAACGCGGGTGGCTGTAACCCACTTCCTTCGGGTTCGGGGGTTCGAATCCCTCCCCCTCCACCATTGCCCCTTCGCCAAGCGGAAAGGCATCGGATTTTGGTTCCGACACGCGTAGGTTCGAATCCTACAGGGGCAGCCATATCACCAAAAAGGTGATTTTTTTTATTCTTTTTTGATTTTCAATAAAAATTATTAAAATATCACCCACTTTCTACCCTATTTGATTAAATATCTCAAAAAAGCCCAATTTTACTGGGTTTTTTTAAATGAAAAAAGTTAAATTTTTTTTGAAATTTTTTAAAAATATGTATAATTATGGGTGACAGTGGTAGAAAGTGGGTGAAAATGTACACAGGACAATTCGAACGTAGTATTGATTCTAAAAATAGAGTTGTATTACCTCCAAATATTAAGAATTCTCTTGGAAACATTTTTTACTTATCCAAAGCCTCAGGGAATAAATTGGAGATAAGATCAGATTCTGAATTTAAGAACTTATTGGAGAAAATTGATCAAAACAACCAATTAGATCCATTAGTTCAAAAGTTTAAAAGATTTATTATGTCTCAAACTATTAAGATTGAAACTGATAAATTAGGAAGATTCTTAATTCCAGAAGATTACTTGAGAACTATTGCTGTCAAAACAACTGTTTCATTTGTGGGGATGGGTAACATCATAGAAATATGAGCTACTGAAACTCTTAAAGCGGAACAAAACGAGTTTGAAAAACCAGAAACAATCGAAAATCTTACAGCTGAACTGCTTAAAAAAGGATTTAAATTATAATGCATGTTCCTGTGATGCTTGATGAAGTGATTGAATCACTTGATATAAAGCAAGATGGAATTTACATTGATTTAACTCTTGGTAGAGCAGGACATTCTGAAGCAATTTTAAAAAATATCAAAGATGGAAGATTAATTGCTTTTGACAAAGACATAATTGCTATTAATGAATCTAATAGTCGTCTTAGTGAAAGCGGTAACAATTTCAAGCTAATTCATTGTGATTTTAAAAATTTTAAAAATGAATTAGGCAAACTTGGAATTGCTGAAGTTGATGGTATTATTGCAGATCTAGGTGTTTCTAGTCCTCAACTCGACAACAAAGATCGCGGATTCTCTTATTCTAAAGATGGATTCTTAGACATGAGAATGGATCAATCTCAATCGTTGAGAGCCTGAGATATCGTTAATACTTGGGATGTAGATCAATTAGTTGAAATCTTTATTAATTACGCAGATGTTAAAATGCCTAAACGGGTAGCGAATGCCATTATAAAGAATCGACCTATTGATACAACGTTACAACTTGTTGATGTTATTAAAGCTTGCTTACCAGCAAAAATTGTAAGTCAGAAAAACCCAGCAAAAACTGTGTTTCAAGCTATAAGGATTGCTGTTAACAATGAAATTGAGTCACTTGAGATCATTCTAAGAGATTCTGTTGAAATTCTAAAAAAGGGTGGAGTGTTATCAATAATAACATTTCACTCTCTTGAAGATAGAGTTGTAAAACAATTCTTCGGTAGTCTAATTAAATCAAAATTAGATCCAAAGATACCTATTCAAGAAGAAAAAAAGTTTATTGTAAAAACTTTGTATCCAACCAAGGATGAAATTGAACTAAATAAACGTTCGAGAAGTGCAAAACTTAGAGTTCTTAAAAAATTGTAAAGGAGTTAGTATGTCATCAAAAATTCAAGTTAATGCTTTTATTGACTTTGACAATATAAAAATTGTTGCTGTTACTAAAAACAAAGATAACTTAATTTGTTTACATAATGAAAAAATAAATTTAAGAAAAAAACTTAAAAAGAATGAAATCAAAAAAAATATTAGAAATGTTTTAAAAAACATTGAAAATAAAACTTCATTCAAAGTTAAATCTATAAATGTTATTTTTAATGACTTTATGAAAAATACAGAATCTCTAGGTATTACAGAAAAAATTGTTCAAGATACAATTGAATATAATGAAGATAGATTTTTATCTTCAAGGGATTGTGAGAAAATCATTAAATCTATGATTGAAAAATCAAAAGATTCTGAAGATTCATTACAATTAATTTCTCTTGTACCCTTTAAGTTTAATTTTGTAGAAAGCGGATCGAATGTTGAACGTGAAATTTCATCATTTCCAATTGATAAGAAAATCAAGAAAATGAAAGTAACTTTTTCTGTTAGATATATGAACAAAGAAACATACCTAAGGGCTATTGATTACTTTGATTCTCTAGATGTTAAAATCAAAAACGTTGCTTTAGAATCACAAATTGCAATTTATTCTAGAAATTTTGGTGAAAATCAAAATAATACTATGTTTACATTAGCAATTAAAAATGATAGAACAGTGTTAATATCTTCTGTTAATGATGTTGCTATCAAAACCGAAGTATTGAATTTGAATTATACATTTAGTAACCTAGTTAGAAAAATAGAAAACAAATTTGAGATTTCAAATCAAGAAGCTAAAAATTTAATTTATAGCTATGGAAAATTAGTTGTTGGAGAAAATGAAAAAAATGAGATTATTTATTCTTCAAATGAAAATTCAAAACCTATTAGAAAATTTGAACTTGTAAATATTGTTAAATCATTTTTAAAATCTGTTTGCTCACAAGCAAATGATCTTGTTAAAAATAAAACTCACAATTCAAGTAAAAAAACAGAAGTTAAAATTGTAGGTAAATTATCAAGAGTAAATGAACTTGTTGAATATTGTTCTAAATATTTTGAAAATACTTCTTTGGTTTTAGAAGATTTAAATGAATCAATTTATGTTTGAAACGAAGGTTATGTAGGTGCTCAAAATTACTTACAGTTTATGGATATTCTTAATAATAAGATTTATCCAGAAACATTTTATTACAATAGTAATGAAAGACAAAGTGATAGAAATACTTACAAACAAGAGGAACAAATATTTGATGTGGCAACAGCCAATGCTGACGCTTTATTAGCGTAATCACATAAAGGAAGGAGGTAATATATGAATTCAAATTTCAAACCAATTATTAGTACTGCTATTATTGGTGTTGGTGATGCAGGAATAGAAGCATTGAAAACAGTTAACAATAAAAGTGAGTTAACAGGTTTAAATTTCATTTATGCAAACACAAACAAGAAATCATTAGAGAATTTAGATAATACCTTGTACCTTAATGCTGAAAATGTTGATTTAAGTTTAGGTGACCCACTTTTTGGTAAAGTTGCTGCATCTAATTCAATAGATCAAATAAAACAAAAGTTGGAAAATGTTGAATTATTAATTTTAGTTGCAGGTTTTGGTGGTGGTACCGGGACAGGTGCACTTCCATTTATAGCAAAGACTGCAAAAGAAATGGGAATACTTACAATAGCTATTGTGACAACGCCATTTTCTTATGAAGGAAATGTTAAAGATGGATATGCAAAACAAGGATTAGATGATTTGGATGGTAATGTTGACTCCTTATTCATTATCTCTAATAATCGTTTAATCAATAACTATCCTGATATTATTGCTACAGATGCATTTAAGTTAGTAAATAACATTTTAAAAAATTGCATCAATATTTTTATCAATTTAATATCAAGTGAGTCTGTTATTAATAATCTTACAATAACACAGCTGACAAGTGCTATTAAGAATAAAGGACAAACTTATATTGGTTTTGGTAATGGAATGGGCAAAAATAAAATAAATAGAATAATTAGCAATGCTCTAAATTCAAAAATAGTTGAAACTACAACAAAAGACTTAACAAATGTTGTATTGAATATTGTTGGTGATCCAACAGTATCAATCAAGGAAATAGATGAAATTGTAAGTTTATTCACAACAAGAATTAAAAATGATAAATTGGAAGTTAGTTATAAATTTTCGATTAATCCTAAATTTGTAAATGAAATTCAATTATCAATGATAGGAACATGTGAAAGATTATCTACTAATTTGGAAAAATCATTTGAAAATAAAAAACTTCAAAATTCACAAGAACTTTTGATTTCTATAAATAATACTTTGGAAAATGACATTAAACCTTATGTTACTGGAGAACTTGATTTAAAACTTGTTTCAAATTTTGGAGTTCAACAAGATGATAAAGGTCAAGATGACTTCTTTATAAATAGTGAAGAAAGCAACGATGATGACGACATTCCATTTTTCTTGAAGTAAATATTTCGTCGATGTTTCGAAGACTTATATTGAAAAAAGTGTTTGATTTGTTTAGTTATCGGATCACCTAAACTTGGTTCATCATAGCCAAGTTTTTTTATTTAAAATTAAGGATAAAAACGCCTTTTTTGACAGTTTTTTGCAAAAAAATCCACAAAATCCATCTTTTTTTTTTTTTTTTTTTGTAAAATGAGAACTATGCGGGTTGAAAATTCGCTATTCATAATTACAATTTTTAAATTGTTAAAAGAGCGTTTTTAAATGTAAATAAATTTATGGAAGGATAACTTTCTATGAAAATATTATTAGCATGTTCTGCAGGTATGTCAACATCTTTATTAGAAAAAGCTATTAAGGATTATGCAGCTAAAATTGGTGAAAAAGTTGAAGTTATTGCAAAACCTTCAAATGAAGCAAAAGAAGTTTTAACAACTTTTGATATTTGTCTACTTGGACCACAAGTAAGATTTATGGAAGGTCAATTTAAACAATTAGCAGGTTCAGTACCTGTTGTTGTTATTCCACCAAACATTTATGCAATGGCAAATGGCGAAGAATGCTTCAAGCTTGTTAAACAAACTTTAGGAAAATAATTTATTTACTCTCATATGTACTGTTAACGTTCTTGTTTATTTAAAAAAGTAATTATAAAAATAAACAAAGGATTAGATTATGCAAACAGCAACAAAAGAAAAATGATCTAATAGATGAAATGCTTTTCTTAATCAACTTGGAAAATTAGGTGATCAAAGACATTTATCAGCTCTTAGAGATGGATTTGCTTTAATTGTTCCATTGATGATTGCTGCATCTGTTGGTGTTATTTGTATGACATTCATCTTTGGTTGATGATCGACAACATCCACATCAATTTTAGGATGAATTTCATGAGGTATTCCTGGACAAGTTCAGGAAATTGATGGTGTTGTAGATTTTGTTGATGGTTCTGTAGCTAAACAAATTTCTGCAACCGGAACATTTATTTTCTATACAATTTGAAAAGGTATATTTAGTTATCTTTCAATTTTTACAACTTTAACTATTTCATATTCATTTGCAAGAATTAAAGGTACAAAAGATCCATTTATTTCATCATTAATTGGTCTTGGTTCATTTATGGTTCTTACATATGGACAATCTTCATTATTTGATTCAAATGGATTACTTGTTTCGATTATTGCATCACTTGTTTCAATTGAACTTTATTCATATTTTGAAAATAAAGAAAAACTTCAATTAAAAATGCCAGCTGGTGTACCACCTGCTGTTGGACGTAGTTTTTCAAAATTATTCCCTACAGTATTTACAATGCTAATTATGATTGGATTGCAAGCACCATTTATCATAATGACAGCAATTGCTAAAACAGGAAATGGTGTTGGTGATTGATTCTCATTAGGACAAGCAATTTCATCTGGTATTCAAGCACCATTCTTAGATTTAGCTTCAGGATCAGCAGGATCATATGCAATTGGATTTATTTTTGTGTTCTTTGGTGCTTTATTATGATTCTTAGGACTACATGGAAATAACATTTTATCAGGTATTTTTTCACCTATTTTCTTAGTGGGGTTAGATACAAACTTGAAATATGTACAATCAGGAGTTGGTTCACCAACAATTATTGCTGATGGATCACAAGATGCATTCATCTACTTTGGTGGTACAGGAGTTACATTAGCTCTTGTTTTAATGGGTCTATTATTTGCAAAAAGAAAAGTTGAAAGAGAACTTCTAAAATTTGGAGGTGCTCCAGCTATCTTCAATATTAATGAACCACTAGTATTTGGATTCCCATTAGTTCTTAACTTTACTTACTTTATTCCTTACGTATTCTCAAATGCAATTCTATTTACAACAGCTTGATTAGCAATTGAAATTCTAAAATGAGTTCCTCCTGTAATTGTTAAAATTCCATGAACAACTCCAGTTCTAATTGGTGGTTTCTTAGCAACTTCATCATGACAAGGAATTATTCTTGCAGCACTTAATTATGCAATTGCTTGTTTAATTTGATTGCCATTTATTTGATTCTCAAATTCAAGAGCAAAAAAACAAGGTGAAGAACTTGTAACTATAGATTATAAAGGTGGATTTAATAAATTTAAACAAACAATTTTTAAAAGAAAATCTGCAGAACAAGGAGGTGAATAATTATGAGTATTTCATTAACAAAGCAATATTCATTATCAAATTCTCCAATAGCTAAATCATTAAATAAAGTAGTTGTTCTTAAAAATGAAATTCAAGAAGTTGAAGGAACTTCAAAGTCAAATAAATATGAAAATATTGAGTATAAAAAACAAAATCCATTTATTTTTGGAGGACAGTCATCAAATCCTAAGTTTCACAAATGATATAACTTTGTTAAATTTGGCATTGTGATATTAGCATTCATTTTCTCATTATTAGCACTTTGATATGCAACACAATGAAAAGCAGTTACTTCAGTTTCATTAGATGAAGATGGAACAGAAATTAAAACAATTAATGGAGCACTTGTTAACCTAGCATTTAATAAAGAAGAATTTTCATCTGCATCAGGATTTGCAGAAGCAATGCAATTAAGTTTAGGTGAATGAAAATCATCAATAATAACTAATGGAATGATTGAAGGTTTAATTGCTATGTCTTTTGTTGGTTTAGTATTTATTATTCCTACACTAGTGTTTAAAAATGGTACAGCATTTTCATTAGGATCATTGTCAATTTTATCCATTTCATTAATAATTGTTATTGTATTTTACTTTATAGGTGTTGCGGATCAATGTGAAGTTACAAATATTTTATCAAATGCAAAAACTGCTGAAGATTTTGAAAAAGGATTGAATTTAGTTTTAGGAAAATAAATTAGATTCAAAATCAAAAGAGGGGAAATATGTCAAAGAAATTTACATTAGAAGATTTATCACAAGTAGCATTTAAGATTATTACATCTGCAGGTGAGGCAAAATCAGAAGCTATGATGGCAATTTATGATGCAAAAGCGGGAAAGTTTGAAGATGCAAAAGAAAAAATGAAAAAAGCAAATGAAAACATTAACATTGCTTCAGAAGCTCACTTTGAATTAATTCAAGCTGAAGCTCAGGGAAATGAAATTAATGTTCCACTAATTCTTTTGCATGCAGAAGATCAATTGCTTTGTACACAAACAATTATTTTGTTGGCCGAAGAATTTATTGATCTACATAAAAAAATAGCAGGTAAATAATTTATGTTAGGTATCTCGATATATCCAGAAAAAGAAAAAACAAAAGAAACATTAGATTACATATCTTTAGCAGCAAAATATGGTTTTAAAAGAATATTTACTTGTTTGCTTTCAGTAAATGATTCAAAAGCAAATATTAAAAAAGAGTTCAAGAAAATAATTTCTCACGCAAGAAAATTAAACATGGAAGTTATTCTTGATATTGCTCCAAGAGTTTTTAAAGATTTAGGAATTTCTTATGATGATCTTGGTTTCTTTGCTGAATTAGAAGCGACAGGAATTAGATTGGATGAAGGGTTTGATGGACTTAAAGAAGCGCAAATGACATATAACAAATATGATTTAGACATTGAAATTAATATGTCAAGTGGTACAAAATATGTTGATAATATATTGTCATTTAATCCAAATAAAAAGAAATTAATTGGTTGTCATAATTTCTACCCAATGCAATATTCAGGATTATCATTAGAACACTTTACAAAAACATCGTTGCAATATAAAGAATTAGGAATTAGATCAGCAGCATTTGTTTCATCAAATAGCGCAGATCATGGACCTTGACCTGTTATGGATAAAGGATTATGTACTCTTGAAATGCATAGAGGACTTCCGATCACAACTCAAGTTAAACATCATTTAATGATGCAATTAGTTGATGATATTATTATTGCAAATGCTTTTGCTTCAGAAGAAGAATTAAAAGCAATAAGTGAAATTAAAGAACCAACATTTGATATTGAATGAGTCTCAAAACCAACTAAAATTGAAAAAGATATTGTTCTAAATGAACCGCATGTTAATAGAGGAGATTTATCTGAGTACCTAATAAGATCAACACAATCAAGAATTAAATATAAAAATGAACAATTCAAACCTAAAAACAATTTAGAAAAAATTGAAAAAGGTTATATCACTATTGGTAATGATAATTTTGGTCAATACAAAGGTGAATTACATTTAGTCAAAAAAGATCACATCGATGAAAATAAAAGAAAAAACATTGTTGCTAAAATTGTTGATCATGAATTATTCTTATTAGATTATTTAAAACCATGATCAGTATTCAAAATCAAAGAAAGCAAAAAATAAGAAAGGTATTGTTATGAAGAAATTTCCAAAAGATTTTATATTCTCAGCATCTACTTGTGCTTATCAAATTGAAGGTGGACGTTTATTAGGTGGTAGAAAACATTCAAACTGAGATAAATTCACAATTGATAATTATTACATCCCACCTAAAGGTGTAGCAGCAAGAGAAATTGCATCTATTGATGTTGCTTCAGATTTCTATCACAGATATAAAAAAGATGCAAAAATTATGAAAGAAATCAAAATGAATGCATTTACATACAATATGGACTGAGCAAGAATTTTCCCAGATAATGAAGATGATGTAAATGAAGAAGGAATTAAATTCTATGAAGATGTTTTCAAATCTTTAAATGCACAAGGTGTAAAACCAATCCCTATTTTATATCACTGAGATTCTCCATTATGATTAGAAGAAAAAGGCGGAACATCTTCAAGAGCATTCTTAGAAGCATTTAGAAAATTCTCAAAAGTAATGTTTGAAAGATTAGGAAAATATACAGACATTTGATATGTAAATGATGAAAACTCAACATACACAGTATCAGCTTATTTAGATGATTACAACCCTCCAAGAAAAAAAGATGAAAAAGAATTTTGAAAAGCAGTTTACTACTTATCAATTTCTGGAGCTATTTGTAAAGAAGAATTTGATAAAGCAAAAGCAAAAGGATTTTTATCAAAAGATGCAATTTTAGGAATTGATCATGATTGAAACCCTGCAGTTCCTTATGACAAAAATGATAAAGATGATTTAAAAGCTTGTGAAATCTTTAATGAATACAATTTAGATTTATATTTAGATCCAAACATGTTAGGAACATTTCCAAATTGTTTCTATGAAGCGGTAAAAAGATTTAATCTTGAAGATATGATTAAAGATGAAGATATGAAGTTATTAAAAGCTAATACTTTAGATCTTGTTGGTTGAAACTACTATAGACCAGCAATCATTGCTGCTCCAAAAAGAATGAAAGAGGGAATTAAATGACATAATGAACCTGGAACTTTCATTACAAAAGAAGCATACATTGTTTTCCCAGAAGGACAAAGATATACTTCATGAAATTGATTAATTATGCCAGAATATCTTTCAATAGGTTCTCATACTCTATGAAAAAGATATAAAAAACCATTAATGATTATTGAAAATGGTATTGGATACTTTGATGAAAGAATTGATGGTATAGTTGAAGATAATTATAGAATTGATTATCTAAACGAACATTTAAGAGAAGTTCAAAAAGCCATTGATGAAGGAGTTCCATTTATTGGATACTCTCTATGAACATATTGTGATATATTCTCACCTTCGGGTGGATATAGAAAAAAATATGGTTTAGTAGGAGTTGACTTTGAGGGTGAAACATTAAATAGATTCCCTAAATCATCAATGTATTGATATAGAGATGTAATTGAAAACTTATCTACATTTGAACAAGATAAATTAGATTATGCTAAATACAAAAAACAAGCATTAGAAAGTTGAAAAACAAATCCACTTTGAAAAAAATAAATTTGATAAAAAAGAGAGGTTAGATATGAAATTCATTACTTATAAAACTGAAGAAGAAGCATCATTAGTTGTTGCAAGACAATTGATTGAAGCAATAAAAAATAATCCAAAATTAAAATTAGGTTTAGCTACAGGTGCAACACCAATTAAACTATACGGTGAATTAGCTAAAGATTATGCAGCAAATAAAACAAATTGATCAAATGTTACAACATTTAATTTAGATGAATATTTAGGATTACCTGTAGGGCATCCACAAACATATAAGGTGTTTATGAATCAACACTTATTTTCAAAAACAAATATTAATTTATCGAACACACATTTTCCAGAAATGAATTCAAATTATGACAATTTAATTGATAATTTGGGTGGTATTGATGTTCAAATTTTAGGAATTGGAACAAATGGACACATTGGATTTAATGAACCAGGTTCACCACTTGAATCAGTAACAAGAGTTGTTGATTTAACACCAGAAACAATTCAAGTTAATGCTAATAAATTCTTTAATGGAGATACAACAGAAGTTCCCAAGACAGCTTTATCAATGGGTATTCACTCAATTATGAAAGCTAAAAAAATTATTTTATTAGCATTTGGTACAACAAAACAAGATGCAATTAAAAGATTAAAAAATTCTCAAGGATTTGATATTAACTTCCCAGCAAGTGCTTTAGCACTACATCCAGATGTAACAATTATTTTAGATAAGGATGCAAACATTGATTTATAAAAATGTTTTAATAACAACAAAAGACAAACAATTTCTTGGTTGAATTGAAATTGATGATAAAACCAAAAAGCTTTTAAAAATTTCAAAAGGTACAACCAAAGCAAAAGGAATTGATTGTAACAAAAATATATTAATGCCAGGCTTCATTGATTCTCACACTCATGGAGCTTTTGGTTTTTCTTTTGATACTGATTTAAAAGATGAAAAGTTATTTAAAAAATATTTAGAAGGAATGAAAAAAGAAGGAGTTGTCGGAATTGTAGGAACTACAGTTACTTCAACTATAAATAAATTAACTAACAATCTAAAAGATGTTAAAAATCTTTTAG
Organism: uncultured Mycoplasma sp.; assembly: GCA_949288045.1. Classification (GTDB taxonomy): domain Bacteria; phylum Bacillota_I; class Bacilli_A; order Mycoplasmatales; family Metamycoplasmataceae; genus UBA710. The sequence goes on from CASEIC010000010.1 coordinate 16,056, forward strand.
ATACAAAGTTAGATAATTTACCTTCTTTAGTGGGTTGATATTTTGAAGGACCATTTATTTCAAAAGCTAAAAAAGGAGCTCATGAGGAAAAATTAATTATTCCTATTGATGAGCAATTTTTAAAAAATACAAAAAATGAATTAAACAAATATCCTATTGTTTTCACTGTTGATGCAGAGGATCAAACAAATAGAAAATTAATTAATAAATATCAAAAAGAATTTATATTCGCTTTAGGGCATTCAAATGCTCAATATAAAGATGCTACTTATGTTTTAAATAACGGAGCAAAAAGAATCACTCACTTATACAATGCAATGAGTGGTTTCGTTCATTCAAATCATTTAGGAATTGTTAACGCCATATTCAATCATGAATATAAAAAAGATTTATGCATTGAGTTAATTGGTGATGGAGTTCACATTTTTGATGAGGTTATTAAATATACTTACAACAATATTGATATAAACAATTTAACTCTTGTTACTGATTCATTATCTCCAAAAGGTTTGAAAAATGGAGAATATAAATTAGGTAATCTAGATATTGAGAAAAAAGGTAATTGATTCTATCTAAAAGGTTCATCAACATTAAGTGGTTCAGCAGTTTCTTATAATTGATTATTAAAACACTTTAAAGAAGTTACAAATTGTTCGTGAACTGATATTGTTAAAGTAAGTTCATACAATAGTGCAAGAAATTTAAAATTACCTAAAAACTATGGTGATTTTGTAGTTGGTAAAAAAATTAATTTTGTAATTGTTGATAATGATTTTAATGTTGTAGAAACATTTATATAGGAGTAAAAATGAGTACAAAAATTATTAGAGAAGCATGTATTGATAGTAAAGAATCGGTTGATTATTATTTAAAACATTTAAATGATTTTGAAAGATTTGAAACTTGTAGTGATTTATCACAAGGAGGTTTAACTCCAACCTTAGAACTTTATCAATACATTGATAAATCTTGTGATAAAGAACAAGTTATAATGATAAGAAATAAAAATACATTTATCATTGACTCTAATAATGATTTGGAAATTATGAAAAATCAAATCAATGATTTCTTATCTTTAGGTGCGAGATATTTTATTTTTGGTTATGTAACTAAAGATAAGAAAATTGATATAGATGCTTGTAAGCAACTTATAGATGTTGTTAAATCTAAACCTAATACAACTTGAAATTTTCATATGGCAATAGATGAAGTTGAAAATTATAACGAAGCTTTTGAAACATTAATAAGTTTAGGGTTTACAAGAGTGTTAACTAAAGGTGGTAAATCAATTGCTTTAGATAATATTAATAATTTAAAAAATATAAATGAAAAATATGGCAACAAAATTGAAATATTAGTTGGTGGAAAAGTCACAAAAGATAATTACATTGAAATTAATAAAAAAACAAACATTACACAATTTCACGGGACAAGGATAGCATAATATGATTAATTTATTAAATTCAATTAGTAGTTCAGATGTTTCGTTAGATCCAATGATTTTAACTGGAGCTATTTTGATGGCAGCAGGAATTGTTGTTCCTTGTTTAATTTGATTTGTAAGAAATGTTTATAGGGTATTTGCTAAAAAAGATTTTTGATGACTAAATAAAACATTAAAAATTTCTTGATTAATTGGAATTGTTGTTTTCATAGTTGGACTAATATTGTTAGTCATTAAATTATCATTAGGAGCATAGCATGAAAAAAGACGAATTAAATAAAAATAATGAAAAGGAAGATAAAGATAATAAAAGTGTTTCTATTGTTGATGAATTTAATAGAAATAAAAGACTTTTTAAGAAATTAAAATTTAAACAAAAGGATAAAGACTTTTTATGAATGTGTCTTTTAGAAACTTTTAAAAAAACATTTAAGATTAATAGAGAATTAGAACTAGGTCTAAAATTCTCACTCAAAACTGGAGCTGTTCATTCAAATTATGAAATAGAAACATTTAAGCCGGAAAAAAATACAATTCAAATTAAGTGACAAAATGGAAATGATAAATATTGATTAAAATTTTATTTAAGAAAAAAATATATTGGTAGTGGATGTATTATTAGAGCAACTGAACACATTTATCGTTCTAGTCCATTTTGAGGTTTACAAGATACTGCCGGTTTAATGTGAATGAAAAAGAATTTTAAAATAGAAATGAAGAGATTGCAACAATCTATTAACATTGTTGCTTCTAATGACGGAGTTGTACCAGATAATTTAGATCCTTATAAAGATACAAAATTTATTAATAAAACTTTTATTATCAAACAAAACCAAGATTTATCTAATTTGATTACTAAATACTTTAAATTAAAATCTAACATTTTTAGTAATCGAACATTTACTTCTAAAATTAATAAAAATTCAATTACATATAATGTAGAAAAAATAAATGACAATGAGTTTATTATTTTTTGAAAACAAGGCGATGATGAATATAAACAAACATATAGAATAAAAGGAACAAAAGTATATATTAAACAATCAATATGTTCGATTTGAGATGTTAAATGAAGAAGTAAATATAGATTAATCAAAAAAAATTTTGTTGAATTTGTAAAAGATGTTAAAAATCAACCATAACTTTGGTTGATTTAATAACTATTAAATCTGAAATTATTTTCTTTCTGCTGCAGCTGCTCTTCTTTTAAATCTTTCAATTCTTCCTGTAGCTTTAGCAACTGATGAATCACCTGTGTAAAATGAATGACAACCTGAACAAACATCAATTGTAATTTCTTTTGATGTAGTTAATAATTCATGTTTTTTTGAACATGTTGAACATTCAACAGTTATTGTGTTTAATTGTGGGTGAATATCTTTTTTCATAATTGCATCTCTCCTTTCATCTATATTTATAATAATGTTTGTGTAATTTTCAAAGTGTATGTAAATTATATTATAAAAATAATATAATGAAATCAAAATATTTTTTAGTAAACACAATCATCTAAAATCAATATAATATTAATTATTAGTATAAAACAAAAGTATTCAAATAAAATTTTAAAAGGAGAAATTATGACTCTTAAAGGAATTGGTGCTTCAAGAGGTATAGCAATTGCTAAAGTTTTTGAATTAAAACACTATGAAATTAAAATAGAAAAAAAATCAATTTCAGATATTAATAATGAAATTAAAAAATTGGAAAATGCAATTAATTTAGCAGTTAAACAAATTGAAAAAATTAAAGAAGTTGCTTCAAAAAATTTAGATGCTGAACATGCAGCTGTTTTTGATGCTCATATTCAAGTTGCAACTGATCCGATGATGAAAGAAGAAATGATTGCTATTATCAATGAACAAAAAACAAATGCAGAATTTGCTGTTAATGAAGTATCAACAAAATATAAAGATATGTTTGCTTCAATGGATGATGAATATATGAAAGAAAGAGCGGCAGATATTGCAGATGTTAGTCAAAAAATTATTTTTAATTTATTAGGAATTGCAAAAGAAGATTTAACAACAATTAATGAGGAAGTTATTATTGTAGGTGTTGATTTGACTCCATCTGAAACATCACAATTAAATAAAAAATATGTGAAAGGTTTTGCAACTGATATTGGTGGTAGAACATCTCACTCAGCTATTATGGCTCGTTCATTAGAAATTCCTGCTGTTTTAGGTTTAGGAGAAATTACTAAAAAAGTTGAATCGGGCGACACTATTGCAATTAATGGTACAACAGGAGAAGTATTTATTAATCCTTCAAAAGATGTAATTGCAAAATTAGAAAAACAAATAAAAGAAGAAGAAGAACACAGAAAACTTCTTGAGACATTTAAAAATAAATCATCAGTGTCAAAAGATGGACATCATATTGAATTAGCGGGTAATATCGGTTCTCCAGCAGATGTTCCTGGTGTATTAAATGCAAACGGAGATGCAATTGGTTTATTTAGATCAGAATTCTTGTATATGGATTCAGCAGATTGACCATCTGAAGAAGAACAATTCAAAGCATACAAAGTTGTTCTTGAAAATATGAAAGGTAAAAAAGTTGTTATTAGAACACTTGATATAGGTGGAGATAAAACTTTAAAATACTTTAAATTCCCAGAAGAAATGAACCCATTTTTAGGATATAGAGCTATTAGATTTTGTTTAGATAGAAAAGATGTATTTAAAACACAATTAAGAGCTCTAATTAGAGCAAGTGAATTTGGTAAACTTGCAATTATGTTCCCAATGATTGCAACAGTTGATGAATTTAAATCAGCAAGAGCATTTTTTGATGAAGTATTCAAGGAAGTTAAAAAAGAATACCCAAAAGTTTCAGACAAAATTGAGGTTGGAATGATGGTTGAAATTCCTGCAGCTGCAGTTAATTGTGAAAACTTTTGTAAGTATGCAGATTTCGTTTCAATCGGTACAAATGACTTAATTCAATATACAATGGCTGCAGATAGAATGAGTGAAAAAGTTACATATCTATACCAACCATTAAACCCATCAATTTTAAGATTAGTTAAGGCAACAATTGATGGTGCTCACAAACAAGGTAAATGAGCTGGTATGTGTGGAGAAATGGCTGGTGATTTACAAGCTATTCCAGTTTTATTAGGACTTGGTTTAGATGAATTTTCAATGTCAGCTACTTCAATTCTTGCAGCAAGAGAATTAGTTTCAAGAATTAATTTTAAAGATGCACAAGAAATTGCAAATAAATGTTTAATGGCAGATAATGAACAAGAAGTTCTTGACATTATCTCAAAAAATAAAAAATGATAACTTAAATATCACTTAATTACATGATGTAATTAAAATAAAATAAATATCTATTTTATGATAAAATGAAACAATGTCTAAAATTGGTGATTTTTTTAAAAATATAAATAGATTTGGCGCAGATAGTGACAAACTTAAGTTTTTAAATTTTATTGCTGTTTCAGATAATGATGCTACTTATGTAAAAGAAAATTGGAGAAAAACAGCAAAAAAATTAAGAACTTTGTATATATTCATCATATTATTTGTGACTATTGTTCCATTTTTCCCTTTATTATTACCTGTTGATGAACAAAATAAATGAACATCTTCTGCATTATTTTCGGGAATAAATGTTTTTATTCTTGTTGTTCTTTTGTGTGATTATGCTTTTAGATGAATAACTTATCCATTTAGAGCTTCAAAATATTCTTCATATCCATTATTTTTCTTCCCATTATCAGGAATTTCATTATTAATGATTTTCTCAATGTTGCCAACATTAGTTTCTGTGTTTGCAGGATTAATACCACAAGATAATCCTTTTGTTGAATTTATTAGAATTTTTTCAATAATGAGAATCATTAGACTTGTAATGTTATTAAATGTTGTATCAACATTTAAAATTTTTTCTCAGATTTTTGAAAGAAATAGAGTTCTTTTAATTAATGTGTTCATTTTTGTTTTTATAATGGCTGTAATTTTTGCATTGTTGATTTATTCAGTAGAAGGTGGAACACAACTGATTGACATAGATGGATGAGATGGATCAGATTTATCTGTTGTCATAGATGGTAAAGATGTAGTAATTAATAATAGTAATTTTGCAGATTTGGTTCCAAAAGATTGATTGAATGAACAGGGCGAATTAATTAAGTATGCAATTCCTATAAATGACAAAATTAGATCAATTTGAGATGGATTATATTTTACACTTGTGACAATTACAACAATCGGATATGGTGACATTTCACCAGTTACAACAATGGGGAGAATTGTTGTTATCATTGATGCTGTTCTTGGTATTGTTGTATTTTCTATTCCTTCTGGTATTATTACTGGTTCATTTATCGTTGAAGCTCAAGAAATGTATAGAAATAGAAAACTTACAAATAAAGAAAAAGAAATGAATAAGATGTCTTTTGCTGAAAAAATTTATTACAATACATCTCTGAAAACAAAAAACCTTGTTAATACAGTTACAAACAATAAAGATGCAAAATCAGTTAATACTAAAGCTAGAGCAGTAATAACTATTGAAGGGATTAAGAAAGATTCAGAAATATTTAAAAAAATTATTAATTATATTGATGATGATAATATTGAAAGTATAAGACTTTCAAAGAACAAAGAAAATACAAAAATAATTGTTAGAGACATTAGAGATGTTGCGGATGAATTTTATGGTTTGTGTAATTTACTAGAGTTAACAGTAAAAACAGAAGACAATGTAAGTACTAAAATTTTAGATTTATAATATAATTATTTTAAGCAATTAGAATACATAATCTATTAAGGAGGAAATATGCCAGCAACAGGTATTACATTAAAATGTGATGAGTGTAAAATGGAAAATTACATTACAAAGAAAAATAAAAAGAATACAGTAGATAAAATTGAATTAAAAAAACATTGTCACAAATGTAATAAACACACATCTCACAAGGAGAAAAAATAGATGAATTCAACAAAATTGTTTGAGGTTTTTAATGAACATAATGTTGATGCAATAATATCAGAAGCCCCTCAAACAAGACTTTGATATGCAGGAGTTGAAACTACTGATGGTTGAATTGTGCTAGAACCTAATTCAGCCACTCTTTTTGTTGATGGTAGATATTTTGAATATTGTTCAAAGTTTGCAAAAAATGTTGAAGTTAAATTATTAAAAGATGATTCTTTTAAAAATTGATTGCAGTCAAAAAATTTTAAAAAAATTGGTATTGAAGAAGATTATTTAACAGTATCAAATAAATCTAAAGTTAAGCAATTAGTAAATTTATCTGACGAAAATATAATTCATATTAATGGACAAATTCTTAGAATTAAAAAAGATGATGAAGAGATATCAAAGATACAAAATGCAATCGATATTTCTTTAGAATCATTTGAAACTTTAAAACCTTTTATAATTGAAGGTGTTTCTGAAAAAGAATTGCAACATAAACTTGAATATATAATGGTTAGAAAAGGTGCAGAAAAAGAAGCGTTTGATTCAATTGTTGCTTTTGCTGAAAATACAGCAGAACCTCATCATCATACAACAGATAAAATGTTAAGAAAAGGTGATATGGTTACAATTGATTTTGGTGCAAAGTATAAAGGATATTGCGCAGATATTACAAGAACATTCATATATGAAGATACAGGTCAAAATCCAAAATATAATGAGATACTTCAAATTGTTCAAGAAGCAGCTAGTTTAGGAAGAGCTGCTGTTAAACCAGGAATTAAGGCTAGTGAAATTGACAATGTATGTAGATCATATATCGCATCAAAAGGTTATTCAAATTTCTTTGTTCATTCAACAGGTCACGGTTTGGGAATTGACGTTCATGAGTTCCCTTATGTGTCAACTAAATCAGATATAATTTTAGAAGAAGGAATGATTATAACAGTTGAACCTGGAATTTATATTGAAGGAATTGGCGGAGCAAGAATTGAAGATGATGTTCTTGTTACAAAAGATGGAGCAAAGGTATTATCAAGAAAGTAGGTAAATTATGATTAGTGTTAATGATTTCAAACCAGGAATTACATTTCAATTAGATGGTGATTTATTTGTTGTTTTAACAGCGCAACATTCAAAACAGGGTAGAGGACAAGCTAATGTTAAAGCAAAAGTAAAAGATCTTAGATCAGGAACTACAACAATTAAATCTTTTACAGGTGGCGATAAGGTTCAAAAGGCTCATATTGAAACTGTTGTGATGAATTATTTATATAATGATGGCAATAATGCTATTTTAATGGATGAAGTTACATATGAACAAGTTGAAATTCCTATTGTTAGATTAAAATGGGAATTAAATTTTCTAATGGAAGGTGCAAAAGTTAAAGTAAGAAAATTTGGTGAAGAAATTCTTGATATTGAAATTCCATTAAACATCGAATTAGAAGTTGCAGAAGCTTTTGATGCTGTAAAAGGAAATACAACAACAAATCCTCAAAAAAAAGTTACATTGGTAACCGGTTTTGAATTAGAGGTTCCAATGTTTATTAAACAAGGAGATGTTATTGTTGTTTCTACTGAAGAAGGAAAATATGTTGGGAAAGGTAAAAAATAATGGTTAATTATTTAGTTGCTGTTAATTCAACAAAAACAACAACATATATAAGTAAAAAATGTTTTGAGGATGTAATTAATGTTTTAGCTGAGCAAGTTCAAAATATTAAAATTAATTATGCAAATAATCAAATAAAATTTTTTCAAAAAGAAAATAATGTTGAGATAAGCATTGAAATTAAGGTTGCTAAAAGCGTTAAATCACTTTCAGATAAAATAAGTGAGTTAAAATCAAAAATTGAATTTAGTACATTAACATTATTAGGTTTCAAACCCAAAAACATTATCATTTATTGTTTAGGAACTTACTAAAATATTTAATCATTTTTATATAATTAAAATTATGAAAAAGTACAAATGATTGTTTGTTGATATTTTTGTTATTTCTATAATTCTTGTATTGGCTATTTTGCTTGTGGTGTTTGGAAAATTAGAATGAAAATGAGCATCAATATTTTTTATTGCAAGTTACATTTTTAATTTAATATTTGTTTTCTTTTCTGTGGTAAATAGTGATAATCAAAATGAGAAAATGTCTTGAATATTTTTTATGATGTTTGTCCCTATTGTTGGACTAGTTTTTTATTCATTATTTAGAGTTAGAAGAGAAAAAGGAATTTCAATAGAAGAATATGAGAAAAAATTTGAAGAATTTCAAATTAATAAATATGATCAAAATAAAAATAATAATTTAATAGCAGTATGTGAATGGCAATCTAAACTTTCAAAGAAAAACTTTTACAAAACAAATTTAGAAATCTATCAAAATGGATATGAGGCATATGAAAAACTTTTAAGTGATATAGAAAATGCAAGAAAATATATTCATATAGAAATGTATATTGTAAAAATTTCTGAAATTTATGAGAAACTAAAAAAGTTATTATTTAAAAAAGTAAATGAAGGTGTTGAAGTAAAAATGATAATTGATAAATTTGGATCTTGAAAAGTTCCTATTGATGAATTCAAACACTTAGAAGCAAATGGAATTGATTTGTGCTTTTTCAATGTTCCTATTTATCCATATGTTAGACACACTGACAATAAAAGATTACATAGAAAATTTTTCATTATTGATGGACAAGTTGTTCATTTTGGAGGTTTAAATATTTCTGATGAATATTGTTCATATAGCACAAAATATGGATATTGAGCAGATTCAAACTTTATAGCTAATGGGAAAATAATTAATGAATATGAATCAATATTTTTATTTGATTGATTTAATATAAAAAAAGAAAAACTTGATGTTACAAAATATATTAATAATTCAAATATAATGAATTCAAATACATTTATGCTTTCGTTTGATGATGGTCCAACAAAAAAAACAAATCATCTTGAGGATTCTATTGATTATTGAGTAAACAATTCTTTAAAATCAATAAAACTTGTGACTCCATATTTCATTCCTTCTGAGAAAATATTTAATACATTTAAAAATGCTTTAAGAAGGGGTGTTGAATTGCAAATTTATATTCCTGGCAAACCAGATAAAAAATTTACATATAAAGGTACTTTATTTTATGTTAATGAATTAGCAAAATATGGAGCGAAAATTTTTATTTTTAATGAAACATTTGTTCATTCAAAATTTGCAATTTTTGATGATAAATTAGCATATATAGGAACAAATAATTTAGATATGAGATCATTTTATTCTAATCAAGAATCTATAAATTTATTATTTGGAGATGAAAGTATAAATAAATTAAAAAATATTTTTGAAGATTACAAAATTTTTTCAAATTTACATAACTATAAAAAATCAAAAGTAAAATATATAAAACAATTTATTTTTAAATTAACATCACCACTTATGTAAACAAATGTGGTATAATTAATAAGAACAAAAAGTAATGTACTCCCTTCAATATTTATGAAGGAGAAAAAATGCAAAAACAACTTAATGAAATTGGTATGACATTAGAATTTGTTAAACCAATTGTAAAAACCTTATTTCAATCATTAACTATGTATACTGATAATGGTATTGAAAAGTTAGAACAAAAAATTGTAAAATTTGAAAAATCTCATAATTCTGTTGAAATAATTATGGAAGCGGTGACAAAAATTATTACAATAATTGAACATATGTCAGAATCATTAAAAAGCATTATGGATAATTTTGAAATAATTGTAGAAAATCAACAAGTTACAAAAAAATCTTTAACTCTATTATGTGACAATATTGAAGGTTTGATAAATAGTAAAATAAATATTGAACAAGATTAAAATTTAAACATGGAAAATAAAACAAATAAAACTTTAATAAAGTCAACAATTCAAGTAATAGAAAAGAGATTTGGTAAAGAAGCGATTATGCTTTTAGGTGAAACTGATAAAACAGAAGTTTCAACTTTTTCTTCTGGTTCTATAGCGCTTGATCATATATTGGGTGTAAATGGATTTCCAAAGGGGAGAATAATAGAAATATTTGGTCCCGAGTCATCAGGAAAAACAACTATTGCTTTGCATGCAATTTCTGAAGTTCAAAAACTTGGTGGTATTGCAGCATTTATTGATGCAGAACATTCTATAGATCCTAATTATGCAAAAAATTTAGGAGTAAGTATTGATGATTTAATTTTATCTCAACCGGATAGCGGAGAACAAGCATTAGAAATAGTTGATATTTTAACTAAAAGTGGAAATATTGATTTAATTGTTGTCGACTCTGTGGCAGCATTAGTTCCTGAAGTTGAACTTCAAGGAGAAATGAAAGATCAAACAATTGGAGCTCAAGCAAGATTGATGTCAAAAGCATTAAGAAAAATTACTGGTAGTTTGAACAAAAATAAAACAACAATTATTTTCATAAATCAAGTTCGTGAAAAAGTAGGAGTAATGTTCGGAAATCCTGAAACTACAAGTGGAGGTAGAGCTTTAAAATTTTATGCTTCAATAAGAATTGATGTTAGAAGAGTTTCTTCGATTGGTTCGGGTGAAGATATTAGTGGTAATGTTGTAAGAATGAAAGTTGTCAAAAATAAATTAGCTGCACCATTTAAATCTGCAACAACCGAAATTATTTTTTCAAAAGGAATTTCAAAAATTTCAGAAATTATTGAAATTGCTGAAGAAAATAGAATAATTGAGAAAAAAGGTTCTTGGTATTCATATGAAGGGCAAAATATAGCTCAAGGAAAACAAAATTTAAAATTACTATTAGAAACTTCAAAAGATTTATATGATGCTATATTTTCAAAAGTTCAAGAAATTCTTAATAAATAGTTTTTAACAGTATGTCAAAGAAGCTTGTAAAAAATCTATTAAAAATAAGTGATAAAATAGAAGTGAAAGTAATTAAAGGGAATATTAATAATCCCGTTCAAGGGGATCCTTGAGAAATTAAAGTCACAGGAGTTATTGGAGATATGACAAGTTCTACAACATTAAAAAGTTTAGAAAAATTAATAAACAATCTTTCAACAAAAGTTGAAGAAGGTTTTGAATCTGTTAATTCAAGACTTGATAATGTAGAAAAAGATATCAAGGATATCAAGGAATGTCCAACAATTCAAAAAGAATTAAAAGAGCTTAAAAAAATAATAAATAATTAGTCTATGTTAAATTAAGTTATATACTTTAACTTATATGAAAGATACAAATATTTTATTTATAGGTGACATATTTGGTGAATCTGGTATTGAAAAAATTGAAAAAGAACTACCAAAATTAATAAAACAATATCAAATAGATTTTGTAATTGCTCAATCTGAAAATGTTTCGGGTAGAAAAGGTTTAATTCCTGAAGACTATAAAAGATTACAAAAAGCTGGAGTGGATGTTTTCACACTGGGAAATCACGCTTTTGCAAAACCGTCAATTTCGGAAATAATAAATAATAAAAATATTTTAAGACCTTATAATGTTGACAATGAATATGAAGGAATTGGTTCAAATATTTTTGAGGTAAATAATCTTAAAATAAGAGTCACATCTTTATTAGGAATAACATTTAATGATTTAAATGCTCCTTGAAAGCAATCAAAAGCAAACAATTTTTTTGATGCCATTGATGAAATTATCAAAGATGATGTTTCGGATTTACATATTATTGATTTTCATGCAGAAACTACAAGTGAAAAAAATGTATTTTCAATTTATCTTGACACATATCATCCAAAAAAGGTATCAGCAGTTTTAGGAACTCATACTCACGTGCAAACAAATGATGCTAAAAGATTAAAGAATGGACTATTATACATTACTGATGTCGGAATGACTGGCCCTAAAAATTCGGCAATAGGTGCAAATTTTGAGGAAGTGTATCAAAAAATGAGGTATAACTCAAAAGGAAGATTTGCCCCCTCAACTAATGAATCTGAACTTAATTCCGTCCTTTTGACTTTTAAATCAGGTTCAAAACCAAAAATAAAAATCTTAAACAAATAGCAAAAATAAGGAATAAAAGTACCTTATTTTTTTGTTAAGAAAATTTTTCATTTTTTTTATAAAAAAAATTATCTTTATTGTAAAATTAAAAAACCTAATAACAAAAACAAAAACATTTGTCAGCAATTGAAATAGAAAATCTACACTATTGCATGTTGTTAGGTTGTAGTTCTTTGAAAACAGGTTATAAGAACCATATTATGTCAATTTTCGAGAGTTTGATCCTGGCTCAGGATGAACGCTTGCTGTGTGCCTAATACATGCATGTCGAACGAGGTCTTTATGGCCTAGTGGCGAATGGGTGAGTAACACGTACCTAACCTACCTTTTAGATTGGGATAACTGTTGGAAACAATAGCTAATACCGAATACGTATTGAAATCGCATGATTTTTTTATAAAAGGGGCGTTTGCCCCGCTTAAAGATGGGGGTGCGGCATATTAGCTAGTTGGTAGGGTAAAGGCCTACCAAGGCGATGATATGTAGCCGGACTGAGAAGTTGATCGGCCACACTGGGACTGAGATACGGCCCAGACTCCTACGGGAGGCAGCAGTAGGGAATTTTCCGCAATGAGCGAAAGCTTGACGGAGCGACACAGCGTGCAGGATGAAGGTCTTCGGATTGTAAACTGCTGTTGTAAGGGAAGAAAAAATTTAATAGGAAATGATTAAATCTTGACGGTACCTTATTAGAAAGTGACGGCTAACTATGTGCCAGCAGCCGCGGTAATACATAGGTCACAAGCGTTATCCGGAATTATTGGGCGTAAAGCGTTCGTAGGCGGTTTGTCAAGTCTAGAGTTAAAGCCTGAGGCTCAACCTCAGCCCGCTCTGGATACTGACTGACTAGAGTTACATAGAGGTAAACGGAATTCTTAGTGAAGCGGTGGAATGCGTAGATATTAGGAAGAACACCAATGGCGAAGGCAGTTTACTGGATGTACACTGACGCTCAGGGACGAAAGCGTGGGGAGCAAACAGGATTAGATACCCTGGTAGTCCACGCCGTAAACGATGATCATTAGTCGCTAGGGAACTTAGTGACGCAGCTAACGCATTAAATGATCCGCCTGAGTAGTATGCTCGCAAGAGTGAAACT
>CASEIC010000011.1 GCA_949288045.1 uncultured Mycoplasma sp.
ACCGCTCTACCTGTTGCTATAACAATAACATGCCCTTCTTCTTTTGCTCTTTTCAAAGCTTCAAGAGTTTCAGGATGGACTTCATGGTTATCCATTAGTAGTGTTCCATCAACATCGGTTGCAAAAATATATCTTTTTTTCATATTAATCCTCGCTTTTTGATTTTGATGATCATAGTTTTTTAATTTCTTCATCAAATGTAGCACCATTATGAATTACATTATAAATAGCTTCTTGAATTGGTAAATATAATTTATGTCTTATTCTTATTTTATTAACAATTTCTAAAGCAGTTAAACCTTCAAGTGTTACATTTTTTGTATCTTTATCACCTTTAACAAAATTCATACCAAATGTATAATTTCTTGAATTTTTATCTGTAGCTGTAAGGATTAAATCACCTAATCCTGTTAATCCATAAATAGTTTGATCTTTACCACCCAAATGTTTGTTTAGCGTAGCAAGTTCTTTCATTCCTCTTGTTAGATATGAAGCTAGAGTATTGATTTTATATCCAAGTTGTGCTAACATACCAGCACCTATAGCAAGAATATTTTTATAAATACCACCAATTTCAGCCCCAACAACATCAGTTTGTCTATAAAGTTTGAAATATTCAGTGTTAAATAATTTTTGAACTTCTTTTACTTGTTTTTCATCATATCCAACAGCAGCTATTGATGTTAAGGCTTTTTTAACCATTTCGATAGCAAACGAAGGTCCTGCAATTGTTATAACACCTCTAATATTTTTGCATTCTTTTGATTTATCTACTAAACCACCATGCAAAGGTTTTTCAGTACCTGGGTAAAATCCCTTACATCCATTAATAATCAATGCTTTTGATTTTAAGTTTTCAATAATTGAATTCATAATTGAATCGATAACTTTTGATGGAAGAGCTAAAACAATATAATCAGTTTTTTCTACTGCCTTTTTAATATCATTTGTAGTTTTAAATTTATTTACTTCAATATCATTAAAATATTTAGTATTTTTACCTTTTTCTAAATCTTTTAACTCTGCTTCATCAACACCATAAATTAAAACATCATTGTTTTTATCTGCATCCGCCAAAATGTTAGCAAGAGCAGTACCTAATGCACCAGAACCAATAATTGTTATTTTCTTTTTCATAATTACATAATTATATTAATTTATTTAATTAATATATCTAATAATTTTTGAGAGTTTTAACAAAATTACATCATTTAAAATTTTGTTACAAATTTGTTACAAATAAATTTTTTTATAAATATACCTATTTATATTATTTACTTAGTTTAAATTAAGCAATTAAGGAGAAATTTATGACAAAAGTTAAAAAATTACTATTTGGTTTAGGAGGGGTTGCCCTAATGGCAACACCAGTTGTGGCAGTTACATCATGTGCTGGAGGTGCTGAAACACCTAAATTTATTGATCCTGCAACAAAAGATACTTCATCAGGTTATGTATCATCAGATATTGGAAATGTTAAATCAACATTTTCTTCACAAATTGAAGAAATAAAAAATAAAGTTAGCGAAATTAATAGTGGAAAATCAAAAAATATTCCCATTGAAACATTAAAAAAATTAATTAATAATCAACCAATTATGCATATAACATCTTCTGCTGGAGTTATAAATGATAATTCATTTAACCAAATGACTTGAGAATCTGTATCAGAATTTTCAAGATTAACAGGAGTTAAAACAAGTACATATACAGAAACAAGAATTGGTTCAGATTCTGAGATGTTTTCTGCATATGATAATGCTTTAAATAATGGATATAAAATTTGAGTTTTAACTGGTTGATCACAAGAATCTCCTTTTTCAAAATGATTAAATAGAGGTAATAATGCTGAAAAATTAAAAGTTAATAAAGTAAAAATTATTGCAATTGATTGAGATGCTTCGAAATATGTTTCTCCAGGATCAGCAATTTCACTAAATTTTAAAACTCAAGAATCTTCATTCCTTGTTGGATATTCAGTAGCTAAATATTTAGCTGAAAAGTTTCCAGGAGATGAAAATAAGGATAAAAGAATTGTAAACACCTCATCAGGCGCAGATGCTTCAGGATCAACAAACTTTAATTATGGGTTTTTAGAAGGAATTAGAGCTTGAAATAAAGAACAGTCGGATAATACTACAAAAATTTCAACAAACATTTATACAAATGATGAAAAAATTTGATTAAATACAACATATTCAGCAAATGCTCCTGCTCAATTAAATGATTTTAATTTATCTTTCAAAGGTGGTGGAAATCAAGTATATAAAGGAAGTAAACCAACAGTTGTTATGCCTGTTGCGGGTGATTGATCTAGAACTGCTGCACAAGGGATAATTCAAGATGAACAATGGGTTGTAGGTGTTGACTCTGATATGGCAACTTCTTATGGTTCAGAACTTAGAAATAAATTTATTACATCTTCAGAAAAAAGAATTGCTATTGCTACATTTAAAGCATTGTGTTTTGTTACAGGATTAAGCACTGAAATAGGTGATTCAGCATTATTCCCAGATGGTGAAAATACATCGTGAGATTTAGTAGCAATGGATGATTCAGGGTTAATTGTTAATAATAAAACAAAAAGTGTTGAAAATATGAATATTATTGGAGGAATCGCTGAGGGATATGTTGGTGCTTCAAAATCAACAATTTCAAATACAGAAGATGCAAAAAGATTTGATGAAATTGTTAAAGAAACAGAAACTAAGTTCTTTGGAGAATCTGGCTCATTAAAACAAGTTGATTCAGCAAAACTAGAAGCATATAAAAATGCTGCTACAATCGATGCATATAATAAAGCGGTATTTGAATTAGAGAATGTTTATTATGGACAAATGACAACAAATAACAAAGGCTACTTTAATATGATTGCTGATGAAATTAATAAGTGATTAAAATAATAATTTAAAAATAGTGAAATTCAAATGAAATAATAGTGTGGATTTATGGAATTAGAACTTTTAAATATAACAAAAGAATTTTCAGGATTCTATGCCAATAAAGATATTAGCTTAAAAGTTAAAGCTGGTACTGTTCATGCTTTAATCGGTGAAAATGGAGCAGGTAAATCTACATTAATGTCAATTTTATTTGGATTATATAAGCCAACTAGTGGAACTATTAAAATTGATGGTAACCAAGTGGTTATCAAAGACCCTAATCAAGCCTCTGATATTGGTATTGGAATGGTTCACCAACATTTTAAATTAATCGATACTTATACTAATTTACAAAATATAGTTTTAGGTTCAGAATTCACTAAACCAGGTGGGTTTTTAGATTTGAAGAAATCAAGAGTAAAAATAAAAGCTTTTCAAAAAAAATATAAATTATATTTTGATTTAGATCAAAAAACAGGTGAGGCTACAGTTTCAACACAACAAAAGGTTGAAATTATGAAAATGCTTTATAGGGATGCAGATATTTTAATTTTTGATGAACCAACCGCCGTTTTGACACCACAAGAAATTGATGAATTATTAAAGGTTATTATTGAACTAAAAGAAAATGGAAAAACCATAATTTTTATATCTCACAAGTTGTGAGAAGTTAAAAAAATTGCTGATGAAGCAACTGTAATTCGTCACGGAAGAGTTATTAAACATTATGATGATCTAAAGAAAGTAACACCATCACAAATTGCCTCAGATATGGTTGGTAGAAAGATTGTAGAATCAAAAAATAACAACCACAAGTTTAGTGATGATGTTATTTTTTCACTTGAAAATATTAATTACAAAAAATTAAAAAATATTAATATAAATATTCACAAAGGAGAAATATTAGCAATTGCAGGTGTTGAAGGCAATGGCCAAGAGGAGATTGAAGAATTAATAACCGGTATATCAAAACCAACATCAGGCCAAATATTAATTAATAATAGAAATGGTAAAAAAGACATCACTAAGTTTAGTACAAAAAAGAAAAACAAAGAATTTATATCAATTATACCTGCTGATCGTCATAAACATGGTTTAGTTCTTGACTTTAACATGAATGATAATGCTATTATTAGGGCTATTGATGATAAAGAAACATATAAATTCAAGTTCAATAGTGTTATAAGTAAAATAAATGAATATTTTTTCAATTTTATTAATCCAAAATCTAAGAATGAATTTTCTAAAAAAATTATTAATGAATTTGATGTTAGAGGAGCAAAAGATGGATATGCTCAAGCAAGAGCATTGTCTGGTGGTAATCAACAAAAAGCAATTGTTGGTAGAGAGTTATTATCAGACCATGATTTTATTTTAATTATTCAACCAACAAGAGGACTTGATGTTGGGGCAATTAATTATATTCATGACAGAATTTTGGAAGATAAAAAAGAAGGTAAGGCAATACTTCTTATTTCATATGAACTTGATGAAGTTTTAGCATTAGCAGACACAATAGCAGTTATTAATAAAGGCGAAATAATGGATAAACAACCGGTTGATAAATTATCAAGACAAGAAATTGGTTTATTGATGGCTGGAAAGAGGGTAAATAATGACTAGCATTAATAACCAAAAATTAAATCCATATCAAAAATTTAAAGAAATTTTCTTTAATTCTCATGGTTACTCAACTAGAAGAAAATTTTATAATTCATTATGATCAATATTATTTGGTTTTCTTTTGATGATTATCATGATAAGTATTTTTAAATATAATCCTTTTGAGGTTGTTTCGTCTTTTTTTGATGATGCCAACAAAGCAGAAAAATTTATTCCTACAATTGTTACATATATATTTTCTGCATTAGCTATTTCCATTTGTTTTAAAGCAGGAATATTTAATATTGGCGTCCCAGGTCAGATGATGATTAGTGGATTCATGATGCTTTATATTATTAGAAGTGAAGAAGTAGAAAAAGGAATGGCTACATCAGGAACAATAATGTTAGCAATGATAGTTGCCATTTTGGTTTCTATTACTTGTTCATTACTTTTAGGTGCTTTAAAAACTTATTTAAAAGTTAATGAAGTTGTTGCTTCGATTATGATAAATTGAATTGTCTTTTTTATTGTTAGATATGTTGTAAGTATGAATGTTGATAACGGACTTTTAGCTACTCCTGATGAATTTGGAAGAAATTTAACTTCTTCATATATACTTCCTGATTTTTTCAGTATTCCTTCAAATGGATTATGATACTTATCATCATATGCATGAGTATTAATTATTATTGCTGTTATTGCAGCGGTTCTATTATGGGTTGTAATAAGATTTACAAAATTTGGTTACAAAATTAAAATGGTTGGTTTGAGTCAAACTGCATCTGAATATTCTGGTACAAATAAAAATAATTTAACTTTAATTACATTGACTATAAGTGGATTATTAAGTGGTATTGCTGGAATTGTTTATTACATTATTGATGGAGGATCAATGAATATAGATATTAAATCCGGTCCACCATTAGTAGGATTTAATGCAATGGCTGTTTCTTTAATAGTTTTTGACCATCCATTAGCAATTATTGGTTCTTCCACAATTTTTTCATTAATTTCAGTAGGTTCAGAAATTAATTCTGCCTTTCCGTTATTACCAAGAGAAATGACTGATGTAGTTTCTGGTATATTCATTTATTCAGCTGCTATTGCTTTTGTGTTTACCAAATTCTTACCATATGAATGGTCTAGAAACTTCATTATATTAATAAGGTATAAAGAATATAGGAAAAGATATTGGAAAAATTATAAAGAATTCTTCATTTATGTAGGACTATGATTTGTTGAAAAAGGTGATTTATTTGAATTATGGTTAAATAATAGAACAAAATGAATTGAAATAAACAAAAAATATAAAACTATACAAAAAAACGAAGAAAAAGAACTTTCAAAATCATTGCCAAACAATAAATTTAATTTCAAAAAGTTGGATCATGATTATCAAATGAAATATCTTGAGTTTTTAGCAAAATTAAAAAAACAAAAAGATATTGAGTTAGCAGAAGCAAACTATTTTGAAAAAAATAAAATAAAAGCAGTTAGAACAAGTAGATACACTGCATGAAAACATGAATATAATGATGTAAAAAAAGAAATAATAAACAATCACTTACATATTAAAGAAGAAAAACTTCAAGATACTACATTTGAATTAGCAGCAAAAGAAAAAGAAAGATTAGAAAAAAAACAAAAAGGAGGAAAAAATGAATAGTTTTTTAACTTCATTATTTCCATATTTTTGTGTTATTTCACTTGCGGCAATAGCAATTATTTTTACTGAAAGAGCAGGAATTATTAATCTTGGTGTTAATGGAACAATGATTATAGGTGCAACTTTCTATATGATTTTTGCTCATTTGATTGCCCCATCAAATCCACCAAAAAGTGAGTGATTTAATATTCTTCTCTATATAATTGCTGCTCTTGGCGGAATATTATTTATGTCATTGCATGGGTTGATATCCATTAAATTAAAAGGAAATCAAACTATATCAGGTATTGCGATGAATATTCTAGCCCCTGCCTTAACATTAATTATTTTATACAAATGAGGTAGATCAAGTGCAATGGATTATTATATTCCAAAACTTGAAGTAGGTAATTCAAGTGATTATGAGCCAGTATCATTTATTTCATTAAAAATGTTTGTAACAATTGCAATAATCATTGTTTCATTTATTGCTTTAACATTTACTAAATGAGGTTTAAGATTTAAATCGGTTGGTGAAAACCCACAAGCCGCAGATGCTGCTGGTATTAATGTAAATAAGACAAAATGAATTTCTATTTTGATATCAGGGGCAATAGCAGGAATTGCTGGAGCTATTTATATTTCTGAAATGTCTAATGGAGGAGCATTTAAATCTCAAGTAAATGTTGAAGGATTGGGATTTTTAGCAATAGCTATTGTGATAATTTCAAGATGAAAAACATTATTTGCATGTGTTTCATCATTAATATTTGCAGCATTATTTGCTATGGGTCAACAATCAACAAACTTATTTGAAAATGGTAAAGAAATTCAACCAGTTTTAATGATGCTTCCATATTTATTTACTTTATTTATTATGATTGTATTTTCAAAACCTTCATTAGTACTTTGATCTAAATTAATTGGAAAAATGTCTAAAAATAAAGAAGGAAAAATTAGCTGAATTTCAAACAAACTATTAATGATGTCAAATAATGCTAATGGTCCAAAAGCCGTTGGTGAACCTTATGATAAATCTAAGAGATAATTTTTAATTTATATTAAAATTTAGTTAACAATGAAGTGATTTAAAAAAAAGAAGCATCATAACAATAATTCTAGTGTTCCATATGTGGAAAGTTTAGAAAACAAAAATCCAGAATATATTTTTGAAATTCAAAATCTTTCTTTATGATACAAAGGCGGAGCCAAACAAGCATTATTTGATATTTCGACTCAAATTAAATTAAATAAAGTAATTGCTTTCATTGGTCCATCGGGTTGTGGAAAATCAACTTTTTTAAGAGAATTAAATAGAATGAATGATCAAATTGAAGGTGTTATTACAGAGGGAAATATTTTTTTTGATGGTAAAAATATCAGGTCGCAAGATATGAATCCAACATTATTAAGATCAAGGGTTGGAATGGTTTTTCAAAAGCCAACCCCATTCCCATTGTCAATTTATGAAAATGTAGCTTATGGCCCAAAATCTAATGGAATTCATGATAAAAAGGTTTTAGATAAAATAGTTGAAAATTCTCTTAAAGATGCAGCTTTATGAGATGAAGTTAAAGATAATTTAAATGATTTAGGAACAGGTTTATCAGGAGGACAACAACAAAGACTTTGCATAGCAAGAGCGATTGCTCTTGAACCTGATGTTTTATTAATGGATGAACCAACATCTGCTTTAGATCCTATTGCTACAGCTAAAATAGAAGAGTTAATTTTAAAACTTGCTGAAAAATATACAATAGTTATTGTCACTCACTCAATGGCTCAAGCTCAAAGAATTAGTGATGAAACATATTTCTTTTATCAAGGAAGAATTATTGAATATGGACCAACAAAAGAAATATTTATGAGACCGCAAAATCCAAAAACAAAAGATTATATTAATGGAAGGATTGGATAATGTCAACAAATTACAATATACTTTTGAAAAGTGAAAAGAAATTGAAAGAACTTACAGTTTCATATTTAGCTCTAATTCACGAAATTCATCAAAAATTATGAAATGATGTTGATAAACATGTTTCTTCAGAAGATATAAGTTTAATTTTTGACAATACAGAAAGAAGACAAAAACGTTCATTAGTAATGGAAGATGAACTTTTAGATGAGTGCATTTGAACAATCTCTAAAGATGATCCTAGGGCAAATCATTTAAGATTTATAATTTCAGTAATTTGTTCAACAAAAGATTTGACTAGAGCTAGTGAATATTCTCAATCAATTGCAAAAATTATTGTTAGAAATAAATTTCAAAAAGAAACAATTAAAAAATTGAAACCAATTGTTAAGCTATATCTTGATTATATTGATCAAACTTCAAAATTATATTCTTCTACTACTCAAAATAAACTTGACAAATTTGATGAAATAAATAGTAAATTTGAAGCACAATTTGAAAAGGTGGCAAAAGAGATTAGAAACTTATTTAAAAATGATGCATTTTTACAATATCAAGTAACTCAAATTAATAGATTAATATTTTCTACAATTGAAAGATTACAATCATTATTTACAACAGTACTATTCACAAAAAAATCATTAACTTCAACACTTGATATTAAAAAGAAAGAATTATTGAAAAATAAATAATTAGATTCTTAATCATTTTTGTGACAATGTTATTTT
>CASEIC010000012.1 GCA_949288045.1 uncultured Mycoplasma sp.
GCAGATGAAAATAATATCTTATTTTTTGCAGCAATTCCTGATGAAGAATATATAGCAGCAGGCGCAGCTATTCCAAAAGTGCAAGGACAAGAAATTACTAGTACTGCAACCGCATGATAAGTAGCTATTAATCAAGGATTAGATAAATCAAAATTTTCTAAATGCATTATTGCAAAATTTAATGAAATACCTAAATATGAAAGTATTAATCAAGTAATAAAAGTAATTAATGATATAAAAACAACAATTGGTAAAAATCATTTAACAATCTTTTCAGACACTCTTTCAATCTTTGATTTATTTTTCAAAATCATTTCAAGTTGTAAAACAATTTTATTTAATGTAGAATCATTTGATGTTTTTGTTGTTTTGTATATTATTTGATCATTCAAATTTATCATTCCAGATAATAATTGTTCACCTTTTTTAATTGTCCTTGGTACTGACTCCCCCAAAAGAGAAGAACAATCAAATGCAGAAAAATTAGAAACTAGTATTCCATCTGTTGGTACCGATTCCCCTTTTAAAACTTTGATAATTTCACCCTTTTTTATTTGATTGTGGTTTACTAGAATAAATTCATTTGTTTTATTATCAAGTACTAATGCTTTCTTTTGTTGAAGTTTTAAAAGATCTTTAATACCCAATGATGTTTTCTTTTTGATAGAATCTTCGATTATTTTTCCAATTCCAATAAAGAAAGACAAAGAAAATCCAACTTCTCAAAATTCCATTGATAATGAGTTAATAGAATTTTGACATATTTTTATTATTGAAAAAATTAGTGAAACCAAATATGTAATATGTGTTGCAAACGCAATTAAAAAATCCATATTAAAATTAAAATTTTTTAATTGTTTGTAAACCCTAAAATAATCAATTTCAAAATAGAAAACAAGCAATGTTGATAATATAAATAAAATAATTGAAACTATATATGTTTGATATTGATTGTGTGTTGCAAAATTTAATATCATTCAAATTAAACAAAATAAAAATACTATTCCCTCAAATATCAATTTAAATATTTTTTTGTTCATTAAATTTCCTTTGCTATGTATCCAATTCCTTTTAATAACTCAATAATAAATTCATTACTATATTTTTTTTCATCTGCATCAATTACCAAAATTTTCTCTATAACATTTAAAGAGTATTTAACATCTTTATAATTTTTAAATAATTTTTCAATTTTTCTAGCACATGATGAACAAGAAACTGACACTTCAAATCTTCTTATCATAATTCCCCTTTAACAATTGCATGAAAAAGCTTTTTCTTTTTCTAAAATAAACATAATTATTTGTTTGTATTCTTTAATAAATTGATTTGTTAATTTATATCTAATGTATTTTCCCTCTTTGGTATATTCAACAATTTTGTGTTTTTTCAAATCCATTAAGTGTTTTGAAATGTTGCTTTGTTTTGAGTTACAACTTAAACAAAGTTTTTCAACATTACAATCGCTACATCCACATAAATATATATGCAATATAATATCTTTTTTGGTTTTGGAAGATAAAACTTTAAATATATTTTCTAATTTCATAACAAATATATTATATTACTAAATGGTAATATGTTTTTAAAAATAAATAAAACCTTCATTTGAAGGTTTGAAATTATCAACAAATATAATTAAATTCTTCCTTGTTTTCTCAAAGTTCTAGCTGTTTTAGCTGTAACTCTATAAGTAACTTTTCTTCCGTTTTCAACAATTGTAACTTTTTGCAAGTTTAAATTAAATTTTCTTCTTGTTGCATTCATAGCATGTGAACGGTAGTTACCTGACATTGGTTTTTTACCTGTAATTTGGTCCATTCTTGACATTTTTCCTCCTTATATAGTTTTGTGACATTTATAATTAAAAAGTTTTTTAATTATACTATAAAACCAACATATTGTTAATCTTATTTTTGATTATTTGTCAATTTTTCTTTTTTGTCTATTTATATTATTTAGAAGATTGTTTTAATTCACGTTTCATTGTTGGAGTAGACTTCATGTCTTTAATATCTTTTTCTATTCTATCTACTTTAGTCTCTAAAACATCAAGACGAGATTTGATGTCTCTAATATCATTATGAATTGGTTGTAATAATCCTTGTAATTGTTCTAATTGTTTCTTACTAAATCCATTGTCTGATGCCATTTTGTCTTTCTCTACCCCTACAAATGTTAGTTTAACTTTTTTATTAGCAAGTTTTTCTTCCTTAAACTCATTAATTGATTCAAGTTCATCAATTTTCTCTTTTGCTTGTTTTTTAGAAATCTTACTCATATTAATTTTATTTTAGCATATTACTTTTGATATGCTTATACAACAAAGTTAATATTTTTATTTTTAATGTATATAACTTTTTTGATTGGTTGCCCATTAATAAATTTTTCTACATTTTGTATTTTCAATGCTTTTTCTTTAATCATATTTTCATCTCAATCTTCTTGGATTTCAAGAGTAGCTCTTAATTTTCCGTTAACTTGAATAGATAAAACAATTGATGAAGCAATTATTTTATTTTCATCTCATTTTGGTCACATTTGTTCTGACATTTGTTTTTCTTTTAACATTTCCATTAATTCTTCTGTAATATGTGGTGCAAAAGGAGATAATAGAATTAAAAAATCTTTTAAAAATTTTTTAGATGATATTCTATCAACTTTATATAAATGACTTATATATACCATCATTTTTGATATAGCAATATTGAATTTTAAATCTTCAATATCATTTGTCACGCCTTTTATTGTTTGATGATATATTGATTCAGTTTCTTTATCATCAACATTTTCATCAATTATTAATTCTTTATTAAAAAATCTTTCAAATAGTCTTCAAACTCTTTCAAGCCACTTTCTTGTCCCTTCAAGAGTTTTTGTGTTTCAAGGCTTAGAATCAATTAGTGGACCCATAAACATTTCATATACCCTTAATGTATCAGCTCCATATTCATCAACAATTTCATTTGGATTTATTACATTACCTCTTGATTTAGACATTTTTTGATTATCTGTACCCAAAATCATTCCTTGATTTACAAGTTTATGAAATGGTTCAGATGTTGGAACCATTTTTAAATCATATAAAACCTTGTGTCAAAATCTTGCATAAAGAAGATGTAAAACAGCATGTTCTTGTCCTCCAATATATAAATCAACAGGCAATCATTTTTCAAATCTTTTATATGCTTCTTTTGAATTTAAATCTAAATATGATCCATCATCATTTTTTAATATATAAGCTAAGTAATATCAAGATGATCCAGCTCATTGTGGCATTGTATTTGAGTCTCTTCGATATTTTTTACCATCAATTTCAACATTAATTCATTCTTTGTTATTAGCAAGCGGAGATTCTCCTGTACCGGATGGTTTAATATTTTTCATTTTTGGTAATTCCACAAGTGTATCAACAACAAAAACGTTGTTTTCTTCATCAAACAAAATTGGGAAAGGTTCCCCTCAATATCTTTGTCTTGCAAAAACTCAATCTTTTAAATGATATGTTGTTTTTCCATTTTTAATTTCTTTACCTATTCAATTTTTTTGTAAAGCAATTAGTGAATTAGGTCAATCAACATTGTTTAAACCTTCTAACAATTTGTCAGCATAATTTGTAATTTTTAAAACTCATTGTTTCATCGGCTTTTTAATAACTGGGAACCCACCGCGCTCACTAACCTTGTTTCCGTTTTCATCTTCTAATACTTCTTCATTAGCTAATACAGTACCTAAACCTTCACATCAATTAACATCAATTTCTTTGATTTCAGCTAATCCTTGTTTATACATTTGACTAAAAATTCATTGAGTTCATCTATAGTACTTTGGATCTGTTGTATCTACTTCTTTGTCATAATCATATGAAAAACCAAGTGATTGTAATTGCTGCCTAAAGGTATTTATATTTTTTTGTGTAAATTCAGCAGGGTCATTTCCTGTTTGTAATGCATATTGTTCGGCAGGCAAGCCAAAAGCATCTCATCCAATTGGATGTAAAACATCATATCCATTAAATCTTTTATATCTTGCAATAATGTCTGTTGCTGTATATCCTTCTGGATGACCTACATGTAAACCTGCTCCCGAAGGATACGGAAACATATCTAAAACATAAAATTTTTTAGATTTATTATTTGTTGTTTTGAATGTCTTATTTTCAAGTCAAAACTTTTGCCATTTTTTTTCAATTTTTTTATGATTAAACATAGTTTAAATTATATGTGATAGATTTGTAAAAATAACTTAAATTCTATATAATTTATTTGTAAATTGAGGTAGCTATGCAAAAAAGAAATAGATCAACAAAAAGAATTAATAATATTTGTGTTATTGGTGCAGGAAGGTTTGGATCAGCTGTTGTTGACCAATTGATAGAACAAGATGAACCAGTTTTGGTAATTGATTTTGATGAAAAACAATTATCAAAATATTCAAGTTTCCCATTAATTACATCAATTACTGCTGATGCTGCTGATATTAAAGCACTTCAATCTCTTGGTATTGATGAAATTGAGACAGTTATTGTTGCAACCCCAAATAATATTGAAATTGTTGCAACTCTTCTGGAATTAAATATTGAGCACATTATTGCAAGAGCAACCTCAAATCGTCATGCAAGGGTTTTAAAACAAATTGGTGTTGACTTAATTGTTAGACCAGAATATGAAGCAGGAACAAGAACTGCTCTTGTTGCTGCAAATGCAAATTTTATTAAATTTTCTAAATCATTAACAGAGTTAGGAAATGGATTTGTTATTGGTTCTACACAAGTCTTAAATGATGATTATGTTGGTATTCCACTTAAAAATATGAAATTAGTAAAATTTGGAATTACATTAGTTTTGATTAAAAGAGGAAATGATACTTACTTACCTACTGCTGAAACAATTTTTGCTTTAGGTGATGAATTAATGCTTGTTGGAAAAGTTGCAGATGTTACAAAATTCTTTGGTATTTTAAATAAAAATGAAGCAAGAGCTAAAAGATCTAAATGAAGAAAATACTAAGAGGAGAAAAAATGGCAAAAATTTTAGTTATTGAATCTAGTTTATCTCATTCAAATTCTTTATCTAATTATGCAACAAATTTATTTATTGATAAATACAAAGAGTTGAATCCAAATGATGAATTTACAATTCTTGATTTAAATAAAGAACAAAAGTTACAAACTGTTTTGTCATCAAATAATTTTGCAAATTTTTGAAATGATGAAAGTCAAAAATATATTGATTTAATAAATTCGAGTGACAAAATAATAATTAATAGTCCAATGATTAATTTTTCAATTTCTCCATTATTAAAAAATTTCTTCGATAATGTTTTACAAGCTGGAAAAACATTTAAATACAAATATGATAATAAAGGAACATCTGTTGGTTTGGTAGATTCATCAAAAAAAGTTCAATTGATTTTAGCTCAAGGATCATATAAAGATTGATATAAATTTTCAGCATTTGATGATTATTTAATATCTGTTCTTAATTTTATGGGTATTAATCAAGTACAATCATTACTTTTTGATGGCACAAAAGCACCAGACCAAAAGGATTTATCAATTGAGGAAAAATTCAAATTAAAAGAAAAAGAATTTAATAATTTTGTAAAGCAATTTTAGAAACAAAGTTTTATAATTATAAGTAGTTATGAATAAAGGACTTTATTTTATAAATCCAGAGAAATATGCGAATATGTCAACTTCTGAATTATGAGAAAAGAAAACAAAAGTTAATTTTTTCACTTGAATTTTTATGTTTTTAATTGCAGTTTTAGCGATTAATGGAATAACAATTGCTCAAATTTGTTTCTTTTTTATTGATAAAGAATCATTAAGATCAAGTTGGAATGAAATAAATCCTGAATATAGTCAAGCATTTGAATCTATTTGAAGAGGAGATGTAATTGATGTATTTGTAACTTTAATAATTCAATTAACTGTTTTAGTTTCATTATCAATTTCAATATATAAATGTATAATTGAAAAATCATTCAAGTTTATTTCATTTTTACCAACATTATTTATTTTCTTCCAAGTATTTTATAGTTTTTTTAGTTTAATAAGATATGCAATAAGTGGAGCAAATCTTATGGATTCATTTAAGGTTTCATGAGTATATGTACTTCAATTTGTAATGATGTTTGTTTATCCATTTATTTGATTCTTTATTTCTAGAAATGTTGGAGTTATTAGAAGAATTTCATTTAACGCTGAAATGAGAGAACAAATGATGAGAAAAATGGATAGTGTTATGAATGAGTTTGGAGGAGCAGAATTTAGTGGTGTAAACCCATTTGGTGTTGATCCATCAAGTATGAATAATCACGGTAGTGATACAAATCAAAATTCATTTAATACTAATGATGCTTTCTATTTAAAATTGAAATCTTTATCAAGAGATCAACTAAATGATATTGCTAAAAAACTATCAATTTCTGGATATGAGTCAATGTCTGATAATGAATTAATTAAAATAATTGCTGATATTAGAAATGTTCAAAATAAAGATAATAAAGAAAAAGAGTTTGAACTTAGAAGTAAAGATGATAATGACAAAGATAATGAAGATAAAGTAAATTAAGTTTATTATGGTTTTTAAAGAGGTTTTTATTAATCTCTTTTTGTATCCTATTTTAGTTAATTTCATATATACCACTCATATAAATTTACCCATTTTTCCACCAAAAAAATACCCATTTTTCCACGTAAAATAAATACACTTTTATTATGAAAAAATAAAAGACACTCCATAATGAGTATCCTTTATACATATTTATAGCCTTTAGTTCTATATCATTCACTTTTAACAATATGATGAACCGCAAGAACTTGACCAATTTGTCATAATCCACCAACAATTCAATAAATTTGAACTCCGGCTTCAAATAGGACAGACATTACAATAAATACAATCATCATAATGTTTTGAGTTTTGTTTGCTTTTTTTAATGCTGCAATCTCAGCTTTGTTTGCTCTCTCTTTCATTCTTCGTTTGTTCAATATCCGAGGTAATAATTGAGAAATAGCTTGAATACCTGCAGCTAGTAATAACAATGGTAGATATTGTCATTCTCCAGCAAATAACTCCCGCCATGATGTTAATGAGAATTGTATTCCAAGTCACGTTGTAGCTTTGATATCTGGAATACCTTGAACAACCCTTCAAACAGCAAAGAATATTGGCATCGAAATACACATTGCTTTTAATGGAGCCATCATTGAGACATTGTTTGCTTTATACAATTTTGCAAGTTCTTGTCTCTTTCTTTGTTCCATTTCTCTATTACCTTTAAACGGTTCATACTTAGCATCAATTTTTGCTTTTTTAGGATTTAATTGTTGTTGTTTGTGAGAAGCAAATAATGATTTGTATGTGAATAATGTAACAATAACTCTTGTTAATAAGATGGCAATAACAATAGCAATAATTCCAGCTCATCCATACATTGTTGGCATTCCGCCCATCATTCCATTAATAATATATGATAGCGGTCAAACCACCAATCCATAGAATGGTCCAAGTCCTCATGCTTCACCTCAAGAAGTAATAGGTTTTTGAGGGGCTGAACCTGTTCCTAAGACAATTCCACCTTTGTCATTTCTATCAGGAAGAAATACAATTCTAAATGGTTGTTTAGTTGTTTCGTAATAGTTAGATCCTTCATCTGAATAAACTTGTCTTCTAGTACCAAAACCAATTTGTTCCATTACTGATGAAATTTCATTTTGATAAATTAAAATAGCATTTTTAACTTGTAATGAGAATTTCTTGTTAGAACTAATTAAAGATTCAAAATTAGTTTTGCTAAATGTAGAAAATACTTCTGAAGCTGTTGGATTATAATTTTCATTAGTTATATTTTGCTTTGAAATTTCATTATATAAATCTCTATATTGTCCAAATCTAAATTGAACACTCATTAATGACATTAAATAATCTCTTGCAAAAGCTTCTGAGTTTAAAAGATTTTGATCGTCTTTATTTAATGTAGCAACTTCAGCATCTAAAGAAAATTCAAATTTAGATATTCTTTCTTGATCTGTAATTTCAACAAGTGTTGATGAATCAATAATACCATCACCATTAACATCTTTTGTGTAGTATTTCCCATCAATAGTTTCAATTTTTGAATATGAGTTTCCGATTTTTTCCCATGTTACAAATGAATTTGAGATATCTGTTAGACCCATTCCATAATAATCTTTTTGAGAATTGGTTAATGAATCTCAATTGTCAGGTCTTTTAACAACAAAAAGATTTATATCTTCTCATGTATTTTGTGTTTTATATTGAATAGAATTTGCATTTAAATAATCAAGAATTTTATTATTCATGAAAATAAAGTTACCACCATTATTTCCTTTTAACAATCCAGATGAATCAGCATCACCTGTTTTTATATCTGAATCAGCATTATCTAATTCTTGACCATCTAGACTAATGATTCTTAATGCAGATGAATAATTATCATATTTACCATAAAGATTTTTAACATCTTCACCATATCCATCAATGTTTTCTAATTGTGTTTGAAGTTCTTTGATTGTATCTTTGCTTGTTAAATAATTTTCTTTAGTTCTAGGTTCTAAAACATAATATTTTTGATCTTCATAGATAACATTACCATTTTCATCAAGTTTTAAATTTCCTTTATCATCATAAGCAGGAATCTTTCTTGTTTTTTCAACCACTTTAAAAGTTGAAACATATGGAGCAACCTCATTTTTACTATTATAAAGTTCAATACCAGCTCCTACTGTTGATGTTGTTCTTAGAACACAAGATTGAATAAAACCAGTAATACCTAGCCCTGCAAGGAATAAATAAATTACAATTGAAACTCATTTTCAAATTTTTTTAGCTTTTTCTTTTGGAGGTAATGAAGAAAAACCATTTCCACTACCAGGATTGTTAGGTCTATTTCCACCATTTAATAGAGAATCAAATTTACTTGATCTTTTTTGGTTGTTGTTAAAATTAGATACATTTTTATCTGATTTTTTATTTGAATCATTTTCTCTATTTTCTGACTTCATTTTTTCTCTAATCTAACTTTTTAAACATTTTTATTATCTGATTTTTCTTTTCATCTATTGACAAATTAAGAAAATCTTTGCGAACAATTAATACAATTCTTTTTTTCTTTTTTTTGTAATCAACAAAAGAATCTAATATTCATTTTATTTGTCTTTTTATGTAGTTTCTTTTGATAGCATTTGCAAATTTTTTTGGAATAGATATTCCAATTTCAAATGTGTGGTAATCTACATGATATAAAATGATGTATTTATTAATTAGTTGATTTTTTGAATTTATAACTTTTTGAAAGTCTAAGTTTTTTTTAAGAATATTATCTTTTTTCATTAGTTACTTGACACAGTTAAACGAGCTCTTCCCTTTGCTCTTCTATTAGACAAAACTTTTCTACCACTTGCAGTAGCCATTCTTGCACGAAAACCATGAGTTTTTGCGTGTTTTCTTTTGTTTGGTTGATATGTTCTTTTCACAATATTCTCCTTTCATTTTATATTTACTAAATAGTATTTAGTATTTTATCAAATTTTTAGTATTTATTTATAGTTTTGATGTATGATAAGAGTAAGATATGAAACCAATAATTTATATAATTAATTCTCATTTTTGGAAATCAATAACTGGTCCCTTTTTTGCATTTGCCTTCCCCGTTATTTTTATTGCAATTTTAGGTACACTTTTAGGATTTGACCAAGTTCTAGGTGGGATACTTTCAATTCCAACTGTAACAGTATCTTTAACAATACTTCCGGTGGCTCTTTTTGAATTTAAATCATCATCATTATTAAAAAGAATTGGTGTAACTTCAATTAAACCTTGAATGTTTATGGTTGCAATTTCTTCATACTATATTTTAGTAATGATATTAGGGACAATTTTTACACTGTTAATGGCAATAATTATTTTTTCTCCATATTGAAATGAAGGAAGACTTATTGAAGAAGTTCCGATTAAAATTTATTCAGCTTCTTTTAAGGACACACTTGCAAACGTAAATTGAGGCGGTTTTATTTGATCTCATATTATGAATATACTTGTTAGTACATCATTAGGTTTATTGGTTTCTTCATTGTGCAAATCATCACTATCAATTCAAGGTGTAAGTATTCCAATTTTAATATTATCTGAATTTTTAGCGGCGCAAGTGTTACCAATAGCAATGGTTAGAAATATTGATGCTCTTTATTTTGTATCCTATATTACTCCTTTTAAATATTCAACTGGATTAATAATTGAATCTTGAAATGGAGATATTCATTTACCTGAAATATCGAATAGTTTATCTATTTTAAATGAAACTTCTCAATCATTAACTATGGAATTAACTTCACAAAATATTTTCAATATTAATCAAGGTTTTTATGCATTTTACAAAAATCCTGCTTCGCCAATGTTAATTTTCAATGAAGCAGATAAAGTTGTTAACTTAATAATGCCTTTTATATTTACAGGATTATTTGCTGGAGTAGCACTAAAAAGATTTAAATGGAGTACAAGATAATGAAAAGAACAAATGAATTATTAATTAATAAAAGCAATATAAGAGTAAAAAGCATTTTAAATGCTTTAAATCATTTAGAAGGCATTGAAAATTCTTGAGAGCTTGATGATATTAGTAAGATCAACCACAAGAAAGTTATTGAAGTTAAAAATCTTTACAAATCATTTGGAAATGGCGAAAATAAAAAAGTAGTTTTGAATAATATAAATTTAGACATATATGAAGGTGAAAACATTGCTTTATTAGGTGGTAATGGCGCAGGTAAAACAACATTGGTTGAAATACTTGCAGGTTTAAATAAACCAACTAGTGGAAAAATAAATTATTTATTTGATTACAAAAAATCTTTTCAAGAAAAAATTGGAATTCAATTTCAAGATTCATCATATCCACCTGCAATATCAGTAAAAGAAGTTATTAAATTTATGATAAATATTTATGGATCAAAGATGAATAAAGATGAATTAAATGCATTGATAAAAATTTTTGGTATCGATGAATATTACAAAAAAAGAGCATCAAAACTATCTGGTGGACAGCAACAAAGATTAAATGTTTTATTAGCTTTAATTCACAAACCTCATATTATTTTTCTTGATGAATTATCTACAGGTTTAGATATTTCAATTAGAACAAGAATCAAAAACTTTATACAAGAGTATTCAATAGAAAATAATATGTTAATTATTCTTGTATCACATGATATGGGTGAAGTTCAGCAACTTTGTCAAAGAATGATATTTTTAAAAAATGGGCAGATCGTTGTAAATGATTTAATCAAAAACTTAGTGAAAAAAAATGAAACACTTGAATCATATGTTTCATCTCTTCTTTAAAATTATTTAATTAAAAAAAATTTATAAAGTTACCAATTTCATTACCAATAATTTCCTTGATTAACTAATTTTACCACTTATCACAGTCCACGTATAAAGAGCTAATTCTCTATTGCTTTGATCTTTAAATTTATATATCTCTTTTGTAACAATATCACTTGATTCGCCTGTAGAATCTCTAAATAATTCTAAGTGTTCAAATGTTGGTGTAATAATTTTTTTAAGATTATATGTTTTTGCAAGAGATTCAAATGTATTAAATATAAAACCATAGATTTTTTCATCCAAACCATATATATCTTTCGTTCCCCTTGGTCTTTATATCATAATAAATTAAATTTTAAAACATAAATGTTTAATAAATAAAATAATATAGAAATTTGATTTATTGAAATAACTAAATTTGTTAATCGTTTTTAGCTAGTAACAACATGAAAATGTAGTTTATGATAGAATTAAAGAAGGGGTGATGATTATGAAGAAAAAGTTGTTATATGTTGGATCAACTAGTGCTATTTTTTGTAATTTATTAACTATAAGTTGCTCTTCAACACAAAGCCAAACACCAAATATAGATAATGAAAATTACTATAGTATTAGTTTCAAAAATATTAATAGCATAGACTTAAAAAGTCAAGGCTATTCAAACACTTTTGCTTCAAGTTTAAGTCAAAAAGAAATTAAACAAATAATTATTAAAAACAAAAACATCATTTTCAATAATTACCAAGAACAAAATGACACATTTTTTACAAATAATGTATCAATAAATAGTGTTATCCCCAACGATAAAGAAGGAATGCTAAATTTTGAAATTAAATTAACAAATGCATCAAATAATCCAGAAGAATTACAAAAAACAATCACAAAAAAATTTATGTTTTCTGGTTTTTTAAAAAAAACAAACCAAGATAATGTTATATTACCAGATAATCCTAATGATATTCCAAGTGATTTACCATCAAAACCTGGTATATCAGAAGAAGAAAAAAAATGGGGTAATGTTCTTTTGCCTAAAATCCCAGATGAACAAATAAAAATTGATGACTTGGTTGATATGATGGACCAGCATATAGGAAACATTAACTTTGTAAATGTTACATTTGGTGAAAGAAAAATTGATGCTACATTAATGGCAAATGCATTTGCAAAATGAATAACTACAAGATTTAAATATTTTCCTTACTTTGCTTTTTCAAATCCTGTGTTTAAAATTGCTATTAAAGATGAAAGTGGGCAAGAAATTTCATGAAAAGGAAGCAATTGAAACAACCCTGAAACAATGAACAAAAAATATTATGTTCATTCATTAACCACTTATAAAGGGGCTATTTTTGATTATTATGCAGACAAATGACTGTTTCAAGGTTTTTATAAAGATTCTTTTATTAATTTTGTTAGTGACTTTTTAAATCTTATAAGTTATGATATGAAAGGAATTGATAAGGCTATAACTGCTTATTTTTATGTAGCTAATTATTTAAATTATAGTGATTCATCATCTATTGAAGCTACAATAGTAAATCGCAATGGAGTTTGTGCTGATTATGCTAGTTTAATGTCTTTATTATGTAACATTGCAGGAGTTCCTGCACTTCCAATGGTCACTTCTCATAACAACATTAATTACACCTCAATGCATGAAATTGTATGAGTATATATAGATGATTTATATAATGCAAATGAAAAAAAATGATATGCCATGGACCCAACATTCGCTTATGGTCGTGGTGGTAGTTATAATGGTCCAATTTCTTTTTGACCATCAAATTTAAATATAGAAAATGTATTATTTAATTTTTCATCAGACCCATATCAAAATTATCCATCAGATGAACATTATAATTCAAATTTGTTTTTTAATGCCCCTTGAAAAACATTGTATGAAAATAATTCTTTAGAAACTAGAGAAATTCCAAACAATTTTTTAAATATAAAGAATAAAAGTAATCCAGTATATTATGATGGTTATTGATATTATTATTGCTATGATGAAACAGGAAACAAATTAGTCAGATCAAAATTTGTTACTCCAAATAATTCACAAAAATATGAAATAGTAATCGATTTTACAAATCCAGAAAATCCTGACCCTAATAAATTTGGTTTTAATATTGATAGTGAAATATGTGATCTATTTAAAAAATTTAGCACATCTAGTTTTAAATATCATTCTTATGGATATAATGAAAAAATCATATTATGTACTAATATTAAAAAAACAGAATTTGATAATTCTGTTAAATTCTTAATCATTGATTTAAAAACTAAACAATATAAATTAATCAAACAAACATTTGATATTAGGTCCGCTTCTCTAAAAACTAGTTTTAACTTTTATGTAAAAGATGGAGATATATATTACACATCGAATCCTATTAATGAAACATCTTGAAGAAAAAAAACATATTCTAAATTAGAATTAACAGAAGAAGAACATGATTTTTTAAACTCCTCAAGTGATAATAAAACAAAATTGTGAAGAAAAATTTTATTATATAGGACTACAGCAGGAACATATTTAACTGGAACTGATGATCCAATTAATAAAGTTTCAACTTCATCCAAACGTGATTTTATGGAATACTTAAATATTTTAGAAAATAAAATAAAAAATAATCAAATAAGTAATTTTGATATAACAATTAAAGAATTAGAAGATAAATATAATTCCTTTATACCAAAAATAAAAAATGAAGGAATCATTAAAATGAATGAATTAAATGATCTTTATCAATATGAAAAAAGTTATGTTGATGCAATTGATGCTCTTCCTTTAAATAAATTAATTTTAATAGATAATTTTTCTGATTTTTCAAGTAACAATAATAATATTGCATTTGATATTTATTATTCTCCAACAAAAAATGGAACATTTAAAAAAGTTAGAGAAGAATTGTATCTAGATAGCACAGGTATTAATGTAAGGCTATCAGATGTTGGCGGAGATTATAATGGTTTCTATTACTTTGAATATTATCCTTACGGTTTATCAAACCAAAAAAGTAAAACAAAAATATTTGAAATTCAAATTGTAGAAACAAAAAATGTCCCTGATTATGAAGGACTATGATCCCAATCTAGAAATAACACAAATTACTATGTTTCAAGCAATAATTGATATGATAATAAAATTGCTTTAAATATCACATTGAATAATATGTTATATGTTAAAAATGAAGTTTTCTTAGATTTAAAATATGTAAATCCAGAAAATAACAAAATAATCACACTTGATTCAATAACAATAAATAATAATAATTCACCATCATTTGCAAAAAAATGAGTAATTGATAAACCATCAAATAATAATCATGGTATTTATTGAGTTGAATATAGAACTAATTTAGATAATAAAACATACAAATTTTATTCAAATTTCTTTTATCATTTTACAAAAAATGATGTAGATAATTTTAATATTAAAAAATGAGCAGATTTATCTAATCTTATCAAATAAATATTAGGAATTAAAAAATTATAAAGTTACCAATTTCATTACCAATAATTTCCTTGATTAACTAATTTTACCACTTATCACAAGTTGAATATTTGATGAGTCTCATTACTTTCAATTAATTTGAAGTATTTTTCTAACTCTTGATTTGTTATTATTGA
>CASEIC010000013.1 GCA_949288045.1 uncultured Mycoplasma sp.
TTATTTTCTTTTATGTATGAACCTATAGCATATCCTATGTCTCCAGTAGTTGCTCCTGGTTTAATTGCATCCAATCCTCTTTTAAAAGATTCCTCTGCAACTTTAATTAACCATTTATTTTCTTCTGTTTCTTTACCAACAGAAACGGTAAAGGCACTAT
The DNA here is from genome assembly GCA_949288045.1 of uncultured Mycoplasma sp. Taxonomy (GTDB): domain Bacteria; phylum Bacillota_I; class Bacilli_A; order Mycoplasmatales; family Metamycoplasmataceae; genus UBA710. Next base: position 161 of record CASEIC010000013.1, read on the forward strand.
CTGAATAGTATCCTTCATAAATCACACCCATATCTAAAGACAATAAATCACCATCTTTTAATACACGATTTGAAGGAATACCATGAATCAATTCTTCATTTACAGAAGCACATATTGTACCAGTAAATCCGTGATAACCTAGAAATGCTGGTTTAGCTCCTGCTTTAATAGTTTCATTATAAGCAATTGAATCTAAATCTTTTAATGACACTCCTGGTCTTACAGCCTCTCTTACTATCTTTTTAATGCTAGCCAGGATTTTACATGATTTAGTAATCAACTCAATTTCTTTTTTTGATTTTATACTAATCATAATGTTATTTAATTATATCTAAAATTTTATTAGAAATTTCATCAATATTTCCATCTGAATAAATAGTAAATAATTTATTTTTATTTTTATAAAAATCAATTAATGGTTTTGTTTGCTGATTATAAACATCTAAACGTTTTTTAACTGCTTCTGGTTGATCATCAGCTCTTTGAATTAATTCATTATCATCATTTTCACAATATGGATGTTTACTTGATTTGAAATTTGTTAAATTGTATGATTTTTTACATTTTGAACAAAAATATCTTTGACTTAGTCTATTAATTACAATTTCAACATCAACATCAAGATAAATTACTACATAATTTTCAAAATTTAAACTATCTAGAAATTCAGCTTGCATAACTGTTCTTGGAAATCCATCTAAAATAAATTTTTTATTTGATTCATTTAATGAATTAATTTTATTCTTAACTATTTCATTTGTTATATCATCTGGAACATATGCTCCTGATTCAACTATTTTTTGAACTTCAAGACCAAGCTTTGTTTTGTTTTTTATTTCTTCCCTAAAAATATCTCCTGTTGAAACTTGTGTAATATTTGCTTTTTTTTCAAGAATGGAACTTATAGTTCCTTTACCACTACCTGGCATTCCTAAAAAAATAATGTTTTTATTTACTTCAATCATAAACATCCTTTCCTATCACAAAATTGATCCTGTATCTTGAGATCTATTATTTAAATTTAAATCATCCATCAACATTTCTTGATTATAGTTTTTGGTTTTATTTTTTTCCTTATTATGAATTGATTGGATTTTTCAACGAGCTTCAATTTGTTGTAATGTTTCAATTGACACCGTTGTAACAATCATAACTGTTGAACCACTTATAATTAATCCTGATGATGCTCCTAAAATTTGTGCTAAATATTGTGAAGAACCCAATATTGTTAGGTAAATAGCTGAAAATATTGATAATCTTATAACAATTGAAATTAAATAATCTTCAGTTTGTTCACCAGGTCTAATACCAGGAATAAAAGTTGATGCTTTATTGAAATCCTCAACAATTTTATCTATTTTTGCTTGTTGTAAAGATAAAAATATTGTTATCCCAAAAGTAGCACCAGCATAAATTGATAAACCAATTCAACTTGTTAATTTAAAATTATTTATCATTCATCTCGTTATTTGATTAGGTGATATTTCATTAACAAGTTGTACAATCATAGTTGGAAATGTTATTAGCATTGAAGCAAAAATAACTGGCATAATTCCTGATGGATTTAATTTAATTGGTAAGTATGAAATATCTTTAACAGATTTTGAACGCCCAACACCTGTTTGTTGAATTGGAATTCTTCTTTCTGCTTGATACACAAACGCAACAATAAATACCATTAATATAAAAACTAAAATAAATGATATAAAATAAACAATTCCAGTAAATAAAGCTTGACCGTATCTTTGAGAAACTCAATATGATCATGCATTGGTAAATAATTGAGGGATTGAAATAATTGAACCAGATAAAATTAGCATCGATGGTCCATTACCAACACCTTTATTTGTAATTTGTTCTGATATAAAAATTGAAAAAAATGTTCCTGCAACTAATACAAGAGGTAAAACAACCCAAATAAATAAAGGATTATTAAATTGTCCTTCAATCTCAATTGATAAACCTGTATCTTGAGCATTTGATTTAATTAATGATTGAATTAAAATCATTGATTGAACAATTGCAAAAAATAATGTAATACCATGAGTTATGTAATTTATCTTGACTCTACCAGCTGGACCTGATTGTGAAAGTCTGTGAATTGGAGGAAATAATTTAGTTTGTAAGAACATCATTACCAATGATGCTGTAATATAAGGACTTATTCCAAGCGATACTAATGAAAATTGTCTTAGTCCACCACCACCAATTGTGTTCATTATTCCCATAAATGAATTTGATAGTGATTCACTTTCTTGTTTTACTGTAACTCCAGGAAGAGTAATTGTCCCGATAACAACAAAAATTGCCATCAACATCAATGTGAACAAGATTCTTTTTACTAAATCGTATTCTTTAAGTTTTTGGATTATATGTTTATCAAAGAATAAATATATCTTTGAAAAAAAAAGAGATATATTAGAAAATATTCTTTTGATAAAATCCATAGATAATTACATTACCTCTACTTTTCCACCAGCAGCTTCTATTGCTTTAATTGCTGATTGACTAGCTGCATTTACTTTAATAGTAAATTTTTTAGTAACTTTTCCATTAGCAAGTAATTTAATAGGCATATTTTTATTTCTTGCTAATTTAGCTTTATGTAAAGCTTCAATATCAATTGTTGCATTAGCATCAAATTTTGCTTCAATAGAAGATAATGAAACTACTTGGTATTCAATATGGTTGATGTTGTTGAAACCTCTTTTTGGTAAACGTCTAAATCAAGGAGTTTGTCCCCCTTCAAAACCTGGTCTATGTCCATGACGTTTATTTTGTCCTGATTGACCTTTACCTGCTTGTTTACCTTTACCAGCAGCATGTCCACGACCTACACGGTGTTTTTCTTTTCTTGATCCATCATTTGGTTTCAATGTATGTAATTTCATAATCTATCTCCTTTATTTTTTAAGAATGTGTTCAACAGGAACATCTCTTAATGAAGCAAGTTTTTCAACTGTTCTTAATTGTTTTAATGCTTTTATTGCAACTTTTGCTGCATTTTGTTTTGTTCTTGAACCATATGATTTTGTATAAATATCTGTATAACCAGCAAGTTCAACAACTGTTCTTATTGTACCCGAAGCAACAATTCCTTTACCTTTTGGTGCAGGTTTTAGAATTATTTGTGAAGCTGAATATTTAGCTTTAACTTCATGAGGAATTGTTGATTTATTAATAATTGGAACTTCAATTAAATTGTTTTCAGCATTTTTAAATGCTTTTTTAATTGCATCAGGAACTTCATTTGCTTTCCCATGTCCTAATCCAACTTTACCTTTTTTATTACCTATAGCAACAACAGCTGAGAATGAGAATCTACGTCCACCTTTAACAACTGTTGTAACACGAGCTATATCAATAATTTTATCTTCAAATTCTGATTGTCTTTTTTCTGCTTTAGGTCTTGGTTTTGCATTTTGTTTTTTGTTTTTAAATTCAGTTTCATTTTTAGCAAAATGTTCTTTACCTTCTTTTTTAATATCTTTGGCTACTTCTTTTGTTTCGGCAGCTTCTGTTGTAGGTTCAACTTCTGGAGCAGATTGTTCAACATTAGTAGATGATGTTTCTACTACTTGTTCTTCATTATTTGTTTTTTGTTCTTCATCAATAATAAATGCCATTAGAATTTAATCCCTTCTGCTCTAACTGCGTCTGCAAAGCTTTTTACTTTTCCGTGGTAAATATAACCAGATCTATCAAAAACAATTTCATTGATTTTTAATGACTTAATTTTTTTACCCATTTCATGACCTAATTTTTCAGCTGCTTTAATATTTCCACTAAATTCTTTTTCACTAACTGTAGATGCTGATGTTAAAGTAATACCTTTTGTATCATCAATTAATTGAGCATAAAAATTTTTATGTGATTTGTAAATAGATAATCTTGGAATTTCTGAAGTACCTTTAATTTTTTGTCTAATTTTAAGGTGTTTTTTAATTCTTGCCTTGTTTCTTGATTCTGCTTTCATAATTCACCTCTATTTAGATGCTGCCTTTCCTTCTTTTCTTCTAATTACTTCATCATCATACATAATACCCTTACCTGAATATACATTAGGTTTTCTTACTTTTCTCAATATTGCTGCAAATTCACCAACTTGTTGTTTATCAATTCCCGAAACAATCATTTCTGTAGGTTTTGGAACCTCTAGTTTAAGTCCTGCAGGAATTTCGATTAGATATGGATGTGAATATCCTGCATGAATTTCAACTTTGTTTCCCATTAATGTAGCTTTATAACCAACACCCTTGATTAAAAGTTTTCTTGTAAATCCTTCAGATACACCTTTAATCATTCCTGAAAGTAATGAATTTGTTGTTCCGTGTAATTGTTTTGTATGTTTTTCTTCATTAGCTCTAACGGTTGTTACTTTACCATCTTCAACATTAATAGATATTAATGATGAAAATTGTTTTTTTAATTCACCTTTTGGTCCTTTGATAGTTACTAAATTTTGATTATTTTCTAGTGTTACACCAGAAGGTAATGTAAGAATACGATTTCCGACTCTAGACATTTCTACCTCCTATCAGATGTAGGCGATTACTTCACCACCTACATTTTCCTTTCTTGCTTCTTTGTCAGTTAATAAACCTTTTGAAGTTGATAGAATAGCAACACCAAATCCTGATTGAACTGTAGGCACTTGTTCAACAGGAACATACACTCTTAACCCTGGTTTTGAAATTCTTTTAATATCAGTTATAACTCTTTCATTCCCTTTGTATTTTAGTGTTACAACAATTTCTTTTTTGTTGTTTCCCAAATCCACTTCATCAAATTTTGTGATATACCCTTCTTCTTTAATAATTGATAATATTTTCATTTTTAATTTTGAATGAGGCATTGAAACTGTTTTATGTTTTCTAGCATTTGCATTTTTGATACGAACTATCATATCTGAAATTGGATCATTGATAAATGCCATAATTATCAACTCGCTTTCTTAACACCAGGAATTTTTCCTTCGTGTGCTAAATTTCTAAAACAAATTCTACAAATTTTAAATTTTCTCAATACCGCATGTGGACGACCACATAATTGACATCTTGTGTATTTTCTTGAAGAAAATTTTGGATGTTTTTCAGCTTTAACTTTTAATGATTTTTTTGCCATATTTTCCTTTTCCTTTTTATTATCAATTATTTTGCTGCCTTAGCAAAAGGCATACCTAGAAGTTTTAAAAGTTCAAATGCTTCATTATCTGTTTTGGCTGTTGTAACAATAATTACATCTAAACCTTTAATTTTTCTAATCTTATCAAATGAAATTTCAGGGAAGATAATTTGTTCTTTAACACCTAATGAATAGTTTCCTCTTCCATCAAATGCTTTTGGATTAACTCCTCTAAAGTCACGAATACGAGGAATTGAAACATTAATTAACTCATCTAAAAATGTTCACATTCTTGTTCTTCTCATTGTAACTTTTCCACCCATGTTCATTCCTTCACGTAATTTGAATGAAGCATTAGATTTTTTAGCTCTAACAACAAGAGGTTTTTGGCCAGTAATAAGTGCTAACTCATTTAGAACTTCTTCTACAGCTTTTGAGTTTGATACTTCTTTACCTGCTGTCATATTAACAACAATTTTTTCAATTCTTGGAACTTCCATAACAGAAGTGTAATTGAATTGTTTTGTAAGAGCAGGAACGATTTCTTTTTCATATTTAACCTGCAATGCTGATTTCATATGTTAAATCTCCTTTCCTGTTTTCTTTTCAATTCTTACTTTTTTATCTTTTTCAAATTTGTATCCAACTCTTGTACCTACTGGAGCATCTTTTTTAGACTCTTTTGATTTAAGTGCAACATTTGAAATGTGAATTGAAGCTTCTTTTCTTTCAATACCACCTTCAGTGTTTTGTTGTGTTGGTTTACGGTGTTTTGTAACCATATTTAAATCTTTAATAAATACACGATTTCTTTTTTTATCAATTTTTGTAATAAAACCAGTTTTTCCTTTTTCAGAACCAGAGATAATTACTACTTCATCATTTTTCTTTAATTTCATAATTACCTCCTTATATAACCTCTGGTGCTAGAGAAACGATTTTTAAATAACCTTTTTCTCTAAGTTCACGAGCTACTGGTCCAAATACCCTTGTTCCTCTTGGTGTTCCGTCTTCTTTAATAATAATTACAGCATTATCATCAAATTTGATATGAGAACCATCTTTTCTTTTTACACCATATTTTGTTCTTACAATAACTGCTTTTACTACTTGACCTTCTTTAACCATTCCGCTTGGTAATGCTTTTTTAACAGAACAAACAATAACATCACCAATATTTGAAGTTTTTTTAACTGAACCACCAATGTTTCTAATTAATCCAACTTCTTTTGCACCAGAATTATCTGCCACAACTAATCTTGTCTGTTCTAAAACCATTATTTACCTTCTTTCGCTTGTTCTCTAATTTTTTCTAAACGGAATGATTTTGTTTTTGAAATTGGTCTGGTTGAAGTAATTTTTACAATATCTCCAACTTTAGCTTCTTCTTTTTCATCATGTGCTGCAAACTTTTTAGTTTTTCTAAAACGTTTTCCATACAATGGGTGTTTAATGTAAATATCAACTGCAACAATAATTGTTTTGGTGCTTTTTGTTGAAACAACACGACCAGTTAATGATTTACGATTATTAACTCTAACTTGTTGTTCCATTATTTAGCTCCTTCTTCAATTTTTGTTTCTTTTGTTTTAGTTGATGATGATTTTTTTGGAGCAGCTTTTTTTGCTGCTGGTTTTTTAGGTGATTGTGTTGATTTTGTTTTATTTGATGTTCCTGAAGCAATTTCTTTTTGTTTTAATGCTGTAAGTACTCTTGCAATATCTCTTCTAACTAATTTAATTTTGTGTGTTTGATCTTGTTGTTGTGTTTTATTTTTTCAACCTAATGTAAATGATTCAGCTCTTAAATCGTTCAATAGTTCATTAAGTTCTTCAACAGATTTATTTTCAATGTCTTTGAATTTCATTATTTACCACTTTCTGCATTAGACTCAGCTTTTGAAAGAATTTTTACTTTAACAGGAAGTTTATGACCACCTAATCTTAAAGCCTCTTTTGCAATTTCTTCACTTACACCTTTTACTTCAAACATCATTGCATTTTCTTTAACAACAGCAACTCATTTTTCTGGGTTACCTTTCCCTTTCCCCATACGAACACCAATAGGTTTAGATGTTAATGATAAATGCGGGAAGATTCTAATAATAACTTGTCCTTCACGCCCCATTTTTCTTGTGATAGCAATCCTTGCCGCTTCTATTTGTCTTGCTGTTACTCATGCTGACGATTTTGCTTGTAAACCAAATTCACCAAATGAAACTTTATTTCCTCTAAATGCTTTACCTTTATCATGGTATATTTTGAATGACTTACGGTGTTTTGTTCTTTTAGGTTGTAACATTATTTACCTTCTTTCACATCACCAAGTGATAATCAAACTTTAACACCAATAGCACCATATGTTGTTCTAGCTGTAGCTGTAGCATAGTCAACATTTTGTCTTAGTGTGTGTAATTTCATTTCACCTTCTGAATATCCTTCAGCTCTAGCCATGTCAACACCATTTAAACGACCACTAACTTTAGTTTTAATTCCTGCTGCTCCTGCTTTCATCGCATCACGAATAACTTGTTTTTGTGCATTTCTAAATGAACCACGATTTTCTAATTTAATAGCAATATCTTCTGCTAATAATTTTGCATTTAAAGCTGGATTTTCAATCGCTACCACTTCAATGTTAAGATCAAGTTTTTTGTTTTTAGCAAATTTTTGAATGTCTTTAGTTAAAGTTTTTACATTTGCACCTTCTTGTCCTAAAACAACTCCAGGTTTTGCTGTATGAATGTATACAGTAACTTTTCCATTTTGTGTTCTTTTAATTTCTACTTTACCAATTGCATATTCTCTTGTGAATTTGTCAAGATATTTGTAAATTTTTTGATCTTCTAGAAGAAGTGTTGGAAAATCATTTTTATTAGCAAATCAAACTGTATTACGTTGTTTTGTAATTCCATAACGGAATCCATTTGGATTAACCTTTTGTCCCATAATTTACCTTCCTTATTTTTTTCCTTCTTCTTCTAATTTGATAATCATATGTGATGTTCTCTTGAAAATTGAATATGCTCTACCTTGTGCTCTTGGTTGAAATCTTTTTAGAGTTGGTCCTTCATTAATAAGAACTTCTGCTAAAAACAACTTATCTACATCCATTCCTTTTGTATTAACAGCATTTGCAATTGCTGATTCTAATAATTTAAGTAAAATTCTTGCAGCTTTTTTATTTGAGTTTTTCAATATTGATAATGCCTCAGATGCTTTTTTATGTCTAATAAGGTCAGCAACTAAACGTGCTTTTTGCGCTGATATTCTTTGTAATTTTATTTGTGCAATAGCTTGTGTTTTCATAAATTATTTTTTCTTTCCTTTATCAGCACCATGACCTGTGTATGTTCTTGTTGGTGAGAACTCACCAAGTTTATGACCAACCATATCATCTGTCACATAAACATCAATAAATTTTCTTCCATTATGAACTTGGAATGTTAGTCCAACAAATTCAGGGAATATTGTTGAACGTCTTGATCAAGTCTTAATTGGTTTTTTAGGAGCAGCTTTTGAATTAATCGCTTCAACTTTTTTTAATAAATGGTCATCTACAAATGGACCTTTTTTAAGTGATCTTGCCATTATTTTTCAGCTCCTTTCCGTCTTCTCATAATTAATTTAGTTGATGATTTCTTATTATCTCTAGTTTTAACTCCAAGAGCTTTTTTACCTCATAGAGTCATAGGTGATTTACGTCCAATAGGTTGTCTACCTTCTCCCCCTCCATGTGGGTGGTCGATAGGGTTCATTACAGAACCTCTAACAGTAGGTCTAATTCCTTTGTGACGATTTCTACCTGCTTTACCAATATTAACTAGTAAATGTTCTTCATTACCCACTACACCAATTGTTGCTCTTGCTTTAGGTAAGAATTTTCTAACTTCACCTGATTTTAATCTAACGATTACATATTTTTTTGCTTCATCCATACCAAGAATTTGTGCAGATGAACCAGCTGATCTTGCTAATTTAGCTCCTGCTCCTGGTTGAATTTCTAAGTTGTGAATGAATGTACCTTCTGGAATGTTTTCAAGTGGTAAACAGTTTCCAACCTTAATATCAACATTTGAACCTGATATTACTTTGTCACCAACTTCTAATCCTTTTGGATGAATAATGTATCTTTTTTCACCATCAGCATAGACAATCAATGAAATGTTTGATGATCTATTTGGATCATACTCAATAGATGCTACTCTACCTTCAATTCCATCTTTATCTCTTCTAAAATCAATAATTCTATATTTTCTTTTTACACCAGCACCTTTATGTCTTGTTGTTATTTTCCCTTGATTATTTCTACCAGCTTGTGGTTGAAGAGTAACTAACAATGACTTCTCAGGTTCATGACCACTTAAGTTGGCTTTGTAATCTAACACTGTCATATTACGACGACCATTTGTGGTTGGCTTTAAATGTTTAATTGCCATGTTATTTCTCCTTTGCTTAAAAATATTTGTTTGTTTTCTTCTAAGCTAAATCAATTTTATTTTTCTTCTTTTGTTTCTATTTCTTGAGTTTTAGCTTTTGGTGATTCAGATGCTTTTTTTATTTTTTCTGCTGCCTTTTTCTCAGCTTCAGAAACCTCTTTAACTTTTGCTTTTACTTTCTTGTCATCATTTTCTTTTAATTCTTTATCAGCTGCAATACCTTCATCTGGAAGTATTTGAATTGATCCTTCTGCCAATTTAATAATTGCTCTTTTATAACCTGCAACAAATCCTTCATATCTTCCAACTCTTTTTGGTTTTCTCGGAACATTGAATGTGTTTACACTTTCAACTTTTACTTGGAATATAAATTCTACTGCTCTTTTGATATCAAATTTTGTTGCTCTTTTATCAACTGCAAATGTATAAACATTTTCTTGCATTTGTTGATAAGTTTTTTCTGTCAAAATTGGATATTTAATAATGTCTGTTACATTCATTATTTAGCCATCCCTTCTAATTTCTTAATATCTTCTGTTCCAAGTATTAACGCATCTGTTCATAATAGTGCTTCAACAGTTAATGCAGTTAATTTAATTGCAGCCACATTTGGAATGTTGTTTGCTGATTTGTAAACATTTTCATCTGAAGATACAATAACAATTCTTTTTCTACCTTCAAGATTTAATGCTTGAATTTGTTTTAATAATTCTTTTGTTTTTGGTTCTTTTAATTTAATTGAGTCATCAACTAATACTGAACCTTCTTTTGCCAATAAAGTTAGTGCTGAGAAGAAAGCTAATTTTCTTGCTTTTTTATTTACTTTAACATTATAGTTTCTTTCGGTTCTAGGACCAAATGCTCTACCACCACCAACAAATTGAGGAGATCTTAGAGATCCTTGTCTAGCTCTACCTGTTCCTTTTTGTTTTCATGGTTTTTTACCTGTTCCAGAAACATCGGCTCTTGATTTAACTGCATGTGTACCTTGACGTCTTGAAGCTCTTTCCATCATCACTGTATCAAACATTACTTGATTATTAATTTTTACATCAAAAACTTCTTTTGGTAATTTAACAGTGTTGTTTAGAGATTTTAATTCTGGAGTAGTAGCTTTTGCTTTTGTTGTTTTTGGTTTAGTTTCTTTTTTTGCTTCAGCCATTATTTATCTCCTTCCTTATTTTCCTCTTGTTTTACTTCTGTTGCTTCAGATTCTTTATCTTTTACTTCCTCTTGTTGAGCTTGTTCTGCTTTAGCTGCTTCTCTTGCTGCTTCAGCTTCTTTTGCTCTAGCTTCTTCTTCAGCTTTAGCTTCCTCGGCTTCTTTTGCAGCCTCTTCAGCAGCCTTAACCTCTGCCGCTTGTTCAACTGCTGCTTTCATTTCTTCTACAGACATATCCGCATTAACTTCAGCTCCAACTTTTTTAGATTCTTCAAGAAGTTCATTTTTCTCAATCTCTGTTTTAAAGTTTACAAGTTTAATTTCTGGTTTATTCGGAAGCTGTTTAACCGCTTGCTTAATGATAACGAATGATTTGCTTGGGCCAGGAATTGAACCTTTTACCAAAATATATCCTTCTTTATCATTAACATCTACAACAATTAAATTTTGAACTGTTCTTTGGACATGTCCCATGTGACCAGGCATTGTCATACCTTTAAATACCTTGTTACCTGAGATATCTCCAAGTGATCCAGTTTGACGGACAGGTTGAGAACCTCCACCTCCCCCATGTGATTTAGGACCAATATGTTGGTTTCATCTTTTAATTGTCCCTGCAAATCCTTTACCTTTTGAAATACCTGTAACATCTACTAATTCTCCAGATTTGAATATTGAAGGTTTTACAATATCTCCAACATTAAATCCTTCCATGTCACGAATTTCCTTAACGAAGCGCTTAGGAGTTGTGTTAGCTTTTTTAAAATGATTAATCATAGCTTTAGGTGTGTGTTTTTCTTTTTTCTCACCAGTTGAAAGTTGTAAAGCTGTGTAACCATCTTTATCTTTTGTTAGAACTTTTGTTACTATATTTGTTTCAATTTGAATGATAGTAACTGGAATTGAATATCCATGATCAGAATAAATCTGAGTCATTCCAACTTTTCTACCTAAGATTCCTTTCATAATTTCCTACCTTTTAATTTTTATTTTGTTGATTTAATAACTACATCGATGTTAACACCTGCTGGTAATTCTGTTCTCTGTAATTTCTCAATTAATTCTTTTGATGCATCTTTCAAAACTATTAATCTTTTGTGAGTTCTTCTTTCAAATTGTTCACGAGATTTTTTATTAATATGAACAGAACGCAAAATTGTAAACTCTTCATATTTTGTAGGAAGTGGCACTGGTCCACTATATTTTGCACCTACTGATTTAATCGCTTGAATAACTTTTATCGCTGCTTGATCAACTAATTGTGATTCATAAGCAGATAATTTAATGTTAACTTTTTCCATATTTCTTTTTAGTTGTCTCCTTTTGTTCTTTTTGAACTAGCTCCACATAAATGCATGATACACGACATGACAACTACTCTCCGTGTATCAAGAACCTCATGCTTCACAGCTAAAGTTGCATTTTGAATTATACTATATTTCTTGATAAAAATAGGAAAAATGATAATTATATAATTATCAGTTTAAAATTCACAAAATATAAAAAAACAACCAAAAGGTACCTTCTCTTTTCTGGCTGTTTTATTATTATGTGTAGATCTATTTTCAGACCTTGTAGTTATAATCTAGTTCATTTTCATCACCAACTGATCACTCATCAACATCTATACCATCAATTGTTCCTAGTCTCATTGTAAATGGTACTTCTATTGTTTCACCATCATATGATACTTCAAATGTATAATTACACATAAATCAATAACCATCTTTATGTCCCATTCCATAATCATATCCATTTGGTAGTTTTTTAACTTCACTAACACCTTTATAAGATGAGTATTTAATATCATCAAATTTTAATTCTTTTCTAAAAACTCCACCATCATAATTATTTAGAAGAACATATCTTCTTAAAGCTTCTATTGCACCTTTTTGTGCAACTCCTTTGTAATTATCTCAAGTTATTGGAGAAGAATTTATAACATCATATGTTAGAAAATTATCAAGTCTTGATTTATCTGGTTTTACAAAACCAAAAGTATATTCAGCATCACTTTCTGCTGTAGCTTTTGTATATCTATATTGATTTTCAAAATCACCAAAAATTGGAAGATAAGCCTTAGACTGCATTAAAGGAACAACATAAATTTCAATCGGTAAAGCAACTTCTACAATTGATTGTAAAAGAGTTAATATTGAAAAAATATCAAATGATATATTTTTCGCATAATTTTCAATCTTGTCTTTCAAATCATTGAAAGCATTTTTTCCATCAAGAACAGTAATAGTTGTTCCATCTGTAAAAGGGATTTCATGTGTATATTTAGCAAATCATTTATCTAAATCATAACCTTCACCAACAAGCCAACTATTTAAAGCTTCCAAACTTAGTTTAGCATTATTTCTATCAGTTATCGCTATATCCAAATATTCATCAAATTTTCTTAAATCATCTGCACTAGTCAAAAATTGATCTTTTCATTTTTGTAATTTATCTATAGGAACATCTAAAAGATCATCTCCATATTTTGAAATGAGTTTTTGTAAACTATGATATAGTTGTGGATTATCAAACTCTCATTGACATGCTTTAAAAAATTTTCTAGAGTCACCTAATAATCTTTGACCTTTTTTCAAATTTTCAAAAAGCTCAATTAATTCATCAAGTTCTCTACGATAATCACTATTTCCTGGTATATCAGGCATTATAAGTGGTAATCAAACAGAATTTGAAACACCTGTTGCTGGCAATATGTTGTTATAACTATAATCTCAACTACCACCTTTACCTGTTCCTGTATAAAATTCTCTTCATGAAATGAAATCATTTCTTGCAACTAAGGGATTATATACCTTGTTATATACAAATCTCTCATTTCATAGACCTAAAACATCCTCAAAACCATAAAATAATTTTGACTCAACAGTTTTTGAATTACCATTTACATCGTCTTTAATATTAAATCTAACTTTAAAAGCACCAGCAGGAATTTTCTCATCGCCTTCCTTTCAATTTCTTCAACTTATAATTTCATAGTCATATGAAATATATGGAATTTTAGGCATATCAAAAACTTGTTCAATTACTTGAGAATCTTTTTTTGCAATATCTTTTAATTTAAATTTTGACGCATCAATATCTTTATTTAATTTTAAATTTTGCAATTCTACAGAAGCTAAATATAAATTACTAAATGCAACATCAGGGTCTTTATAAAATCCATCAACATCATAAGTTTTGTCAACAGAAAAACTATCTTTTGAATAATTGTATACAATTTGAATTTTTCCTAATGATTCCAAGTCAGGATCTGTAATAACTTCTTTAACCTTAACATCAATCCCTTCTTTTGAAACTGGCAAACCATTAAATCAACTTGAAGTTATTTTTGAAGGTGTTCAAATTGTTCCAATAGCTGAAAATTTCTTCGCACCTTCATTTGCTGTAATGTTTACATCACCATAAACACGTTCAACTTTTGAATAAGGATCTTCAATAGCGAAACCATTAACAGTATAAGTTCTTGTTGAAATTTCCTCACCATTATAATAAAAATTATATTTCAATTTTAATTGTCCTAATTCAGAACTATCACAAATTACATCAACAACCTTTGCTTTTATACCATACATGTCTTGGGGTAATCCATTAAAAAATTCATCTGTAATTTTTTCAATTGATCAATTTTCTTCAGTTGCAAGTAGATCTTCTGAATATTTCCCTCATGTTGGAGTAATATTAATATTATCTTTTCCATATAAACGATTCATTATACTAATAGCAGGTTCTTTTGCAAAACCTTTGATTGATGTTTTATAAATAACACTATCCCCAATAGTTGTAGGACTTTGTAAAGTTAATTCAATATCAATTTGTCCATCTTGAGGTCTATATTTAACATTTGAAAGAGCAATTAAAGAAGTATCTCTACTTTTTGGAATTCCATTAAGATATTTAGTTGTAAGATTTTCTAATGGTCAATTAATACTATTTGCGTATAAATGTGAATATTCAGATTTAGGAGTGATCTTGATATCTTTACATATTTCACGAGTAATATTTAAAAACTCTTCACTTGGTCCGTTTTCATCATCATTTATAATGAAATCATTAGAGTTTTTATTATCTAGATTAGAACATGATGTTGAAAAACCCACCACCATTGCTGATACTGCAGACATTCCGAAAAGTAATCCAAATGTGCCTAAAAATGTATTTTTCTTGTTTTTTAATTTCATAAATTTCCTTTCTTATTGGTTGATTTTTTTATTTTTAAGCTTATGTCTTGATTCAGCCATTGTCACTACCTTGATTTCTAGCTTTATCAACCATTCCTAATAAAACATTAAACTTAATTGTTGTTTTTGTGTAATCTAATCAAACATCATATTCGAAAGTAGTATTAACTCAAACAGAATGATAACCAAATGGAATTCCTTCAATATTATGCCTAGCTCATGACAATTGTTGATCAGCATATTTTGGATTTACAAAGTCTTTATAAACAATTCAATCATATTTATATAACTCTTGATTTTTGATGTTATCAAATAAATATCTTCTTAAAGTCTCAGAAACACCACCATTTTTAATAGGTGTTACAATATCATTTGTTTTATCTGGACCAGATCCTAAATAATTATTTTCTGCATCATATGTGATCATGTTTACAAATCTTTCGTGATCTGGACTCATATTTTTAAGACCAAAATATGACTCACCATGACCATACATAGGATTGTATGAAGATTTTTTGTATCCAACTCAATCAACTAATGGAAGAAGATATGATTTTAAATCACTATTTTGACCTGTTCCTGTATTTGTTCCATTTAGAACATTTGATTCTGTAACATCATCATATGTTGTAGTGCTATATTTTCTTGCTGTATCATAAAATTTATTGTATGAAAATAATGAATCAGATAATGGTGTTCTTAAAACAACGTTTTCCTTAAATAATTCATCTCAATAATTTAAAGGATTCTCAAAACCTGTGAAAACAGCTGTCTCCACATAAGATGTGTTGTTATTTACATAGTCATAAATACTAAATTTAAGTTTAACTGAACCTAATTCCATATTTTGACCTTTTTGGAAGGTTTCTAAAGTATTGTCACTTGAAGATATTACATCTACTAAACTAACAGTATTGTATTGGCGATCTTTAGGAAGTTCAAATACTTCTTTAACTTTCTTCATACCACCTTCTTCAATTTCATCGGTGTTAACTTTTGATAAATCAACACCTCCTTTAACATCAACTATTCTATATAGGGCAACTAACTTATAATGATTTTGAGCAGCAACATTTGAATTGTATGACACTTTTTCAAAACCACTTACAACAAAATCTCTTGTTACACTGTGCAATCCATCATATATTGAGAATTTATAAGTAAGTATAATTTTCCCTTGAAGAAAATCAGAATCATCAAAACCTAACCCAACAAGTTCTACTGAAATGCCTTCTTGATCTTCTGGTAAACCTTTAAAATTTTCTTCATTAATATCTTTTAACGATCAATTTTCCTCAATTGCAGGAATTTGTATTCCTTTAACTGTTGGAGTTATGTTTAAATCACCATAAATACGATCAACTCTTTCATCAATAGTTTCTTTTCTAAATCCATTTACTTCATAAACTCTAGTCTCGGTAATTACAGATACACCATCACTAATTATTGTTGAAAATTGAATTGTAATATCAATTTTTTGATCATTAGGATAATTATCAACTGATAAAATCTTAACCAATATACCTTTACCATTGGTTGGTAAATTATCAAAGTATTTACTTGTAATATCCTTTACCGTTCAACCATATGCTGTTTTTTCTTTTGCTAACTCATTTGCAGTAATTTTAACATTGTTCATGGCTTCCATTAAGTCATTTTTACCATTAACAAAATCCTCTTGATTAGTATTAGCATCATTTGATTTACAACTTGTAACAATTAATGGTGAAACCATAATTCCAGCAAATATAGATGTAGCTAAACCAAATTTAAGTAATCTTCCTTTGTTGTTCATAAAAAAATCAACTCTCCTTAATTACACATTTTATTTTGATGGCAAACTATAAAATACACCAAAACATATAACATTTTACTATAGTTTTTATATATTTTGATTTTTTTAATCCTTAAATAATCACTTATTTATTAATAATAAAACTATTTTTTTCTAAAAAATTCAAAGATTTTTCTATATCAAGGACGATTTTCAACAACAAAATTAGAATATATAATGTTGGTTTCATCAATTTTATTACTTAATAAAGTACTTCAATTTGATGATGTCATTGCTGAATCGGTTACTATATTACCTTTCTTTAAAAAATACCCTGTTTGAGTATAATCAGGATTTGCAATAGTTGATGAAGTAAAGCATATTGTTGGATTTGTTTTCCATATATTGTCAATATTAACAACCGAATTATCTTCTTTAATGAATTGTAAAATAAGTTTCATAGTATATAAATTCTTATAAACAGTTAAACCATCATTGGTTCATTTCTCTTCATTTGAACTAATTGGTGTAAATTCAAAAATAGCAAATGCATCTTTTATATCACTAAAAAACTCATATTCTTTTTTAATTTCATCTAAAGTTATTCCAACTAATCTTGAAATGTGTTTGTAATCTCCAATAACCTTAAATTCATTTGAAATATCAAAAGAGTATGATGGTCTAGATAAATCTAAAATATAATTTAGCATATATCTTGCTGTGTATTTTATATCATCTCAATTATTGTATTTACTTTCATCAATACCATATCCCAATGAAAATGAATAGTTCTCACTTTCACTTAATAAATTAGTTTTTTTGAAAATATTATCTCTTCCTGTAAATTTAACAAATGAAGAAGAAAGAACCGCATCTTCAAATGAACTAACTTCACTAAATCCTGTTATAGATATCACAAATTCAATATCATTTATTGTAAAGGAAATGCTTATTGTGGTGTTATTTTGTTTTGTCGCATTAGTTTTTGTTATTAAACTACTTGATGTAAGTGAAGTGGGATTTGAAAAAATTGTTTGTTTTTGTTCATAAACTCAATAAGAATTAAATTTAGTTAAATCAAGATTATTAACAAATTTTTCAGAAATATTAAATTCATTTTTATCGAAACTATCTTTAATTAATTCAATTTCAAATTTAACATCAAAACCTGTAATTGTAATATCAAAATTTTGTTCATTAATTGAGAAAGAAATAGTAAATGAAGTAGTATCATCATTTATAGTTGTTTGAACATTTGAGATGTTTGATGCTGATTCTATTAGATTAGGATTTTTAAAGAAAATAGTTTTATTATTAAAAATTCAATTTGGATTAATAAGTTGTGATAAGTTAAGATCATCAATGTATTTTGCATCAATTGATAATTCGTTTTTATTGAAACTATTTTTAATTAATTCAAATTTAACATCAAAACCTGTAATTGTAATATCAAAATTTTGTTCATTAATTGAGAAAGAAACAGTAAATGAAGTAGTATCATCATTTATAGTTGTTTGAACATTTGAAATGTTTGATGCTGATTCTATTAGATTAGGATTTTTAAAGAAAATATTCCTATAATTGAATACTCAAACTGGTGTAATTAAATCATTTATGTTTAAATCATCAATAAAAGACACATCAATTAATAAATCATTTTTATTAAATTCATTTTTAAGTAATTCAATATTATCACTTGTTGGAGGTTTATTTTCATTATCTTCATCATTAGGTTTATTAAATCCTGTAATTCTAATTGTTTCCTCGTTTCTATCTTTAAACATGTAGTTTATCATGATATCTGTTTTGGTTGTATTTGTTCTAACTGAAATAACTTTAAAATCTGAAAACTTTTCAATTGCGTCAGGATTTTCAAACAAAGTATCACGATTTTCAAACAATCAAATATGATTTATATCACCAACAATATCATCAACTTTTTCATTTTGATTAAACCCTAAATCATTACATGTAAAAACCCCTTGATTTTTAATTATTAGGTTTTCTAAAATATTAGTCTTTTTATTGTTTTGCATAACTATACCTGCAATACACAAAAAAACACCTGAAGCAATTAATCCGCCAGTTACGCAAATAATAAACTTTGATTGTGTTGACATTTTTTGTTTACCAATAATATTTACATTAGAATTAGATTTTGAATATTTTAAACTCATAACCTTCAAATTATAACATAAATAGCATAAAAAAATACGTTTTGTATGTCTTGTTTGTCATATATAAAATTACATTTATATGTAAAGTTACCAATTTCATTACCAATAATTTCCTTGATTAACTAATTTTACCACTTATCATAAATTGAATATTTGATGAGTCTCATTACTTTCAATTAATTTAAAGTATTTTTCTAACTCTTGATTTGTAATTATCGATCCTAATTTATATTTATATGGATTTTGTAAATGTGTTTCAACGTTAATTACTAAAGCTATTAAATCACACATTTCTTGAGTTAATTTACCAAATGATTTGCCCTTTGGTATGAATTTATGAATTTGTTTATGTTTTTGTTCAATAGTTCCTTTTTGTCATGAAGAATATGGATTAGTTGCATATCAAGGAATTTTTAATTCATTTATTCTTACATTTTCTGTTCCATTATCAGAAGTGATGGATTTTATTTTGCAATTCA
>CASEIC010000014.1 GCA_949288045.1 uncultured Mycoplasma sp.
CAAGTTCTTTTTCACTAATGTTTGTAAATTGCATATAATGTAATTGTCCTTTCTTTGTTGGTTAAATTAATTTTACAAGGACAGCCAGGGAGAAATTCCTGGTTTTTTATTATTGGTATTTATTTTGGTAACTTTTTAATTTTTATAAATCTAAATCAGATTCAAGTTCTAAAATCAAGTCCCTTATTTGAGTAGCTCTTTCAAAGTTTAATTTATCTGCAGCTTCTTTCATTTCAACCCTTAAACTTTCAATGATATTTTGTGTTTGCTCTTGTTTTGATCTTGAATTTTTTCTTTGTTTTTGAATTAATTCAATTGCATTTGTTATATCATGACCGTGAATTGGCTCAAATATGGGTTTAATGATAGTTTTAGGAATAATATTATTCTCCTTGTTGTATTTCATTTGGATTTCTCTTTTCATTTTGTTGTCTTCAATTGTTGCCTTCATACTTTTGCTCATAGAATCAGCATAAAAAATTACCCTACCATTTTCATTTCTGGCAGCTCTACCAACAATTTGAATTAATGACGATTTTGATCTAAAAAATGATTCTTTATCTGCATCTAAAACCATTATTAAACTAACTTCTGGTAAATCAATACCTTCTCTTAAAAGATTAATACCAATAACAACATCATAAATTCCTTTTCTTAATTTCCTTAAAATTTCATTTCTTTCAAATGTTTTATGTTCAGAATGAATATAGGCAATTTTAATCTTTTTAGATTGAAAATATTTTGTTAACTCTTCTGCAGTTTTTTTTGTTGTAGTAACAATAATAGTTCTTGCTTTTGCTTTTATTTGTTTTTGAATTTCATCATACATATCATCAACTTGATTTTTTGAAGAGTGTACTTCTATTATTGGATCTAAAAGTCCAGTCGGTCTAATATATTGTGTAACAACTTCACCACCCGTTAAATCAAGTTCATAATCAGCAGGTGTTGCAGAAATAAATATTTTTTGAAAATCATACTTTTCAAACTCTTCAAACATAAGCGGTCTATTATCTAATGCAGATGGAAGTCTAAATCCATATTCAACTAAATTTAATTTTCTTGATCTATCCCCATTATACATTCCGTTTAATTGTGGAATCATCATATGTGATTCATCAATAATCAAAATAGTATCCTTAGGTAAGTAATCTAAAAGTGTGTAAGGTTTTTCACCTTCTTTTCTTCTGTCTATATGTCTTGAATAATTTTCAATTCCTGAACAATATCCAAATTCTTTCAATGAATCAATATCATTTTTAGTTCTATCTTTTAATCTTTGGTATTCAAGATGTTTTTCTTCTTTTTTAAAAAATTTTAAACGCTCTTCAAGTTCTAATTCAATTAACTCAATTGTTCCATCAATGTTATCTGATTGAATAACATATGAACTTGCTGGAAAAATCTGAATTGAAGATTCTTTTGAAATTATTTTTTTAGTTAATGGATCTATTTTGTTAATTGCTTCTATAACATCATCAAACAATTCAATTCTTAAATTGAATTCAGTTGTTCATCCTGGCACGATTTCTATAACATCACCCTTAACACTAAATTCTCCGCTTTCAATTGCAATTTGATTTCTTGAATATTGTTTTTTAATCAAATTCATAAAAAAATCATTTCTTTTGATTTTTTGATTTATCTCAATTGTAAAAAAAGATTCTTCATATTCTTCTGGTTTATTAGCACCATAGATTGCTGCAACTGAAGCAACAACTATTGTATCTCTTGAAGTTAATAATGAATTCATGGTTGACATTCTTAGCATTTCTAAATCATGATTAGTTTTAGAAGTTTTCTCAACGTACACATCAGTTTTGGGCATATATGCTTCAGGTCTATAATAGTCAAAATATGAAACAAAATATTCAACATTATTTTTTGGAAAAAATCCTTTTAATTCAGAGTAAAGTTGGGAAGCTAAAGTTTTATTGTGAGATAGAACAAGTATGGGTCTTTGAACTTGATTTATAACATTAGCAATAGTAAAAGTTTTACCAGATCCAGTAACACCTAGTAACACTTGATTTTTTTTATCTTCTTTAATTCCTTTCACAAGTTTTGCAATTGCTTGTGGTTGATCTCCAGAAGGCTTAAACTTGGTTTCTAACTTTAATGACATATTTTTATTTTATACATTAAGTTCTAATTTGATTTCTTTTTATTTAAAAAGTTGAATCTTTTTGCTTTTTGTACACTATTTCTTGAATAGTCACAATTAGGTCATGATGAACAAGAAATAAATTCTTCTCTTGTTTTTCTTGCTGTTTTATAAACAAGTGGCGAACCACAATTTGGACAATCCTCTCCTACAAAACGATCAAGTAGAACTGTTTTTTCAATTGTTAATTCAGCAGTTTGAAATGATTTATCAAATCTTTCTCAAAATGATTGCATTAAAATTTTATAATCAATTTGTCCTTCTGCAATTAAATCAAGATCTTCCTCTACTCTAGCAGTGTAACCTTCTGTTATTTCATTTGGAAATCCTTCAATTAGTTTTGATAAAACAACTTCACCAAATTCTGTTGATTTCAATGAATTTCCTTCTTTTTCAACAAATTTACGATCCAATATTTTTTCAACTGTTGTTGCAAAGGTTGAAGGTCTACCAACTTTTATTTCATCTAATTTTTCAATCAAAGAACCATCTGTATATCTTGCTGGCGGTTTTGTTTCATGATCTTTGGATTCGTATTTTTTAATTTCAACAAAATCACCCTTATTAAATTTAGGTAATTCTTTGTCTCTATCTTTATCTGAAATAACAAGATATCCATCAAAAATAACTTTTGATGAAGATAATTTAAAATTATGTCCGTTATTTTCTAACTCATATCTTAGAATTTCTCTTGTTGGAACAGTCATAATAGATCTCATTGTTGTTGTTCAAATTATTGAATAAACCTTTGCTTCATTTGGTGAAAGTTTATATCTTGACTTAGCCATTTCAGGAGTTAAAGTAATATCGGTAGGTCTAATAGCCTCATGAGCATCTTGATCACCACTAAACCCTTTTATATCTTTGGCAACATATTGATCACCAAATTTATTTTTAATATATGCTCTGGCTTTAACTAAAAAATTTTCAGATAATCTAGTTGAATCTGTTCTTGGATATGAAATAAGACCGCCATCACCAAAACCTTCATAAAGCTTTTGAGCTGCTACTTGAACAACTTTTGATGACATATCAGCTTTTTTATATAGAACTGCTTGTTTTAAAGGAGATATTTTTGCATCATTCTTTTTGCTCAATTTAATATCAACAACTTTAAGCGGCCCTTTAAGTTCTTTCATTATTTTTTCGCATTTTTCTTTTGAAACTCATTCTTTGTTTTCGAAATCGCCTTTTGAATTATAATATGTTGCTTCAATTTCATCATTTATTTTTGCACTTATTGTTGCATATTGAACTGGTACAAAAGATCTAATTTCATTTTCACGATCAACAACTAATTTTAGTGCTATTGACTGAACTCTACCAGCAGTTGGTCTTTCAGGATAATTGGACATTTTTCTTGTCATTAATCCTGTTAATCTAAAACCTATAATACGATCAAGCATTCTTCTTGATTTTTGAGCATTTACTAAATTTTGATCAATCATTGTTGGATTTTTAATAGAAGCCAAGACTGCTTCTTTAGTAATTTCATTGTACTTTATTCTTTTATATTTTTTATCAATACCTAAAAAATGAACCAAATTGTCACCAATTGCTTCGCCTTCTCTATCGGGGTCAGTTGCTATATAAACTATCTCTGATTTACTTGCTTCTTTTTTCAACTCATCAACTATATGTTTTTTTTCAGGTTCTATCTTATATATTGGTTCTCAATTTTCAAAATCAATACCTAATCTTTGTTGACCTGTTGCAGGCATTTTCACAATATGACCAATAGAAGCCATTACTTCATAATCGCTTCCTAAATATTTTTGAATAGTTTTAACCTTATTAGGCGACTCAACAATAACTAAATATTTCATTATCTATTCCTTAAAAAACAAAATCATTTTATATTATTTGATTGTCAAAATTAAAATTTATTTTCTTGTATATATAATTAAATTAATATTAAATTAATTTAAACAATAAAGATTTTTTTATCAATTACTTTTCCTATGTGGAAAAAACAAAGATTTTTCTCATATCTTTTGTATAATAAATATTGAAAATTTGGGTGGTTGTTTTATGAAATACAAGAGAGTTTTATTGAAATTATCTGGAGAATGATTGGCAAACAAAGAAAAAAAATTATCAATTGATTATAACCTTGTTGAAAAACTTGCAAAACAAATTAAAAAAATAATTTCAAAAAAAGTACAAGTAGCAATAGTAGTTGGTGGTGGAAATTTATGGCGTGGTGCTTCAGCTGAAAAAAATGGAATTCCTAGGTCAAAAGCAGACTACATTGGAATGATGGCAACAATAATGAATGCTCTTGCTTTACAATCAGTTTTTGATGTTGCAAAAATTAAAACAAGAGTTTTATCATCAATAAATGTAGATCAAAAAATAGCTGAACCCTTTATATTAGAAAAAGCTAATAAATATCTTGACAAAGGAGAAATTGTTATTATGGCTGCAGGAACTGGTAGACCTTACTTTACCACAGATACAGCTGCAACATTATTAGCTTCTGAAATAAAAGCAGATGTTTTACTTTTAGGTAAAAATGAAGTTAATGGTGTTTATGATTCTGATCCGAAAACTAACCCAAAAGCAAAACATTTTAAAGAAATTACATACAATCAAATTTTAGATAAACAATTAAAAGTAATGGATTCAACTGCAGTTGCAATGGCAAGAGATAATAATATAAAATTATTAGTATTTAATATTGGTGAACAAGACTCGATAGTAAAAACACTAGAAGGGAAAGGACAATTTACAATTGTTAAGAATTAATTATGGAATTTAATGTTTACAAAGATGAATTATTATTAGATTGTGAAGAGGCAATTGAATCATTGGAAAAATCATTATCAAGGGTGAGTGTTGGTTCAGCCAATCCACAAATGTTTTCAACATTAAAAGTTATATACTATGATAGTCCTACACCAATTGGGGATGTTTGTTCAATAACACACCCAGAACCTCAACAATTAATTATCAAACCATTTGATAAGGAATTAGTAAAAGATATTAATGCTTTAATTGTTAAACAAAATTTTTCTGTAACAGTTCAAGATGAAGGCGATAAATTGAGAATTATATTCCCTCAATTAACAACCGAGAAACGTAAAGAATCCGTTAAACAATTATCAGCGATTAAAGAACAAGCAAAAATAAAAATTAGAAATGCAAGGCAATCAATATTAAAAAAAATAAAGGCAGATGAAGAATTAAGTGAAGATATAGAAAAACAATATCAAAATGAAGTTCAAAAAATTATTGATAATTATTCATCAAAAATTGATCAAGTTGTAAAACAAAAAGAGGAACAACTAATGAAAATTTAAACTTATGCAAGAACAAAATAATCAAAACAAATTAAAAGAAAGAATATTCAAGTCAATAATTGGATTGATTATTGTTATAGTTGGTATTACATTTTTATTTATAATCAAAGAAACAAATTATGTTGGAAAAATTATAGGTTTTATATTTTATTATTTGATAATTTCCATTTCATTATTTGAATTTACAAAGATGTTTCCATTTCCATCTTGAGTTAAATTTTATTATCCGCTTCTTGCAATATGTTCTTTTTTCTTTCCATTTAATAATTTAATTGATTGATTCCAAGGAAATAATTTGAACTTCACTTTAAACGAATTAATTGCAAATCAATATATTTATTTAATGTGAGGTGTACCCGGTCTTGGTTATGGAGTACAAGCTATCTTGTGTTTGCTTCCATTCTTTTTTATGAGAAAGGGCATAAAAGACAAAATTAAATATTATTTTATGATTTATTTTATTGTTATTATGCTAACAATTGCTGGTAAATCAGTTCTTTATCTAAATACTGAAAATCTATCCTTTCTTATTGTTTTATTAGCTGGTCCAGTAATTTGCGACACTTTTGCTTTTTTTGGTGGATTATTATTAGGAGGAAAAATATTTAAAAGAAAATTAGCACCAAAAATCTCTCCAAACAAAACAATTGAAGGTGCAATTTGTGGATTTCTTATAACTTGATTTGTTTTGTTTATGATTTTTTATTTCACAGATTTTAAAGACATTAATATTGACAAAATGGTTCTTTATATTGTAATTCCGATAACATTACCTATCATTGCAATTTTTGGTGATCTTTTGTTCTCATATTTTAAAAGAATATTTAAAACAAAAGATTATTCAAATTTAATTCCGGGTCATGGAGGGATGCTTGATAGATTAGATTCGATTGTACTTTCATCATTTATTTTAATTTCACTATTTATAATTAGTGTTTAATAAACAAATTGGTATAATACACTAAAGGAGAAATCAAGTGGTAGTTACAATTGTTACATCTATTTTATTAATATTATCAATACTTATGATTATCATTGGATTTTTAATGGCACCAGATTCAAACTCTTTTTCGGGTGCTATTGTAGGTTCTTCAGATCTTAAACTTTTTTCTCAATCAAAAGAACAAGGTTGAAAAAAATTCTTAAAATGAAGCATGATAATACTTGGTATTTTAATGTTTATTACCACAATTGTGATTAGAATATTCTTATAATTATGCCATCTAAAATTGATGTTTATGATTTTATAAAAATTAAAAAAAAATGTTCTTTTATAGATATAGCAAAGCATTTTGATATCCATCCATCTAAAAATAAAAAACTATCCTATCTATTGAATGAATTAAGGGATGAAAATAAAATTTCATATTCAAAAAAAGATGATTTATTTTTTATTTCAAAATTTATAGGTGAATTTGAAACTATATATAACATCAATATGAAAAATAATGGATTTTGTTTTATTGAAATGGAAGACAAAAATTCAATAAGGGTTGCTATTTTTAAAAGTGATTTACATCCTTTAAAGAATGATGAAATCATCATTGATGTTTTTTATAATGAAATAGATGATTATTACTATGGAAAAATTAAGAAAATTAGAAAAAGAAGCAATCAATTTATTTATGCTCAAGTAGATGAAAATCTTGAAATTAAACCACTATACTTTAATCAAAAAATTAATCTTGATTATTCTTATGATGGATTAGTAAAAAATACTTTTGTTAAATTTAGAATCAAAGAATATTACAGTGATAGGCTTGTTCTAGAATTAGTAAAAACTATTAACAATATTGATAATCCATATTCTGACATCGAAGTTGTTTTAGATTATGGAAATATTTCTACAAATTTCCCTGAACAAGTAATTAATGAGTCAAATTTAATTCCTGATGAAGTATCTAATATTAATGAATTTAATAGAAAAGATTTAACAGATCAAATGATATTTACAATTGATGGCGAAAAAACAAAAGATTTTGATGATGCAATTTCAGTTGTCAAAAAAGACAATGGAAATTATATCCTTGGTGTTCACATTGCAGATGTTGCTTATTATGTTAAAGAGGACTCAGAACTTGACATCGAAGCAAGAAAAAGAGGAACATCAATTTATCTAATAGAAAAAGTTGTTCCAATGCTTCCTGAGAAATTATCCAATGGTATATGTTCTTTAAATCCAAATGTAAAAAGATTTACATTGACACTTGAAGCTGAGATTGATAATATTGGAAATATACTAAATTCAAAAATCTATCCATCAATGATTGAATCAAAATATCGATTAACTTATAATCAAGTAGCTAACATGGAAAATGAAGAATTAATTAAAAATGATAAGGTTCTTTATCAAACTTTAAAAAATGCTTATGAATTAAG
Source organism: uncultured Mycoplasma sp. (assembly GCA_949288045.1). Lineage (GTDB taxonomy): Bacteria > Bacillota_I > Bacilli_A > Mycoplasmatales > Metamycoplasmataceae > UBA710. The sequence goes on from CASEIC010000014.1 coordinate 7,846, forward strand.
TTCAATCATATCTAAAAATAAATATAATGATGGCTATATAGATTTTGAAATAGAAGAACCAATAATTGAAGTTAATAAGAAAACAGGAAAACCAATTGCTATTAAAAATAGAAAAAGACTTTCTTCTGAGATACTTATTGAAAACTTTATGGTTTTTGCAAATGAAACTGTTTCAAAAACAATTGCAGATATGAAAATACCTTCAATTTATAGAATTCACGAAAATCCAAGTGAAGAAAAAATCGAAAATCTTAAAACATTCTTGAAAGTAATTAACTTAGATGTTAAAGTTAAAAATTCAAAAGATCCAAAAGAATTTCAAAAAATGGTAGAACAATTAAAAGAAAAAAGATTTGACAATCTTGTAAAAATGGCATTATTAAGAACAATGCAAAAAGCCAAATATAGTATTGACAATATTGGTCATTTTGGACTTGCTTCAAAATATTATTCACATTTTACTTCACCAATTAGAAGATATCCTGATTTATTATTACATAGAATAATTTGAGAAGTAATTATTAAAGGTAATAATGATTACTCAAATAAACACATTCAAGAAATTAATAAAATTGCAAACATATCAACGGATGCAGAAATTAAAGCAGTTGATATTGAAAGAAAAATTAATGATATTAAAAAGGCAGAATTTTATTCTTCAATGATAAACGAAATTAAAAGCGGAACAATTGCATCTATTCAAAAATTTGGTATCTTTGTCGAATTTGAAGATTTAACATCTACTCTTGTTCACATATCATCAATAGCTCCTGACAATGAATTTGAAATATCAAATGATTTTTGTTATTTAACTGTCAAAAACAAAATTTACAAAATTGGTGACAAAGTGAAAGTAAAAATAATTTCAACAAATAAAATGGAAGGAAAAATTGATTCTATTCTTGTTGAAAAACTATAAATTAACTTTATAATATTCAAATATGGCTATTATTATGACAAACAATCATATTTTTTTTAATAACAAACAACACGCGGTTGTATTTTTTAAAGATGATTCAAACTATGAAAATTATACTATTAAGCAAGATGGCGATTTTATTTTGATATTATCTAATAACAAAGTAGTGGGTATCAATATCTTTAACTATCAAAATTACTTTAATGTAAAAGAGGGCTATCATAAAATAAATGATGAGCAAAAACAATATTTATTAAATAAATTTAACTCATATTTAAAAGAAGAAGATTTTGATGATTTTTACAAAATAGGGAAAGTAAATAAAATTAAACAACACTCATCAAGTGATAAATTGAAAATTTTAAATGTAGAATTTAAAAATGAAAACAAGCAAATTATTACAAATGTACAAACACTTGAAGAAGGTAAAAACTATTTATTTGCTACAAATGGTTCAATTACATACTCAGGACTAAGGATTATTGATTCAAAAGTAATGAATGTGAAATCAGAAGGAATGATTATGTCTTATAAATCATTAGGAATAAATAAAGATGAAATCATTGATTGTTCTAATATGTCAATAAATGATGAATATATTTTTTAGGAGAAATAATGACAAAAATAGAAAAGCTTATCAAACAATTAAAAGAAAGAGGGATTATAAACAACATAACCAATGAAGAAAAAATTTCCAAACTAAAAAATGGAGATGGTATTTATATCGGTTTTGATCCTACTGCTGAATCATTGCATTTAGGTAATTACATACCTATTTCTTTATTGAGAAGATTTAAATTAGCAGGTTTAAAAACTTATGCAGTACTTGGTGGGGCAACAGGTATGATTGGTGATCCTTCATTCAAAGAAAGTGAAAGAAAATTATTAGATAAAAAAACTCTTGAAAGAAATAAAGCAGCAATTAAATTACAATTACAAGCTTTTGGTTTAGAAGTTATTGACAATTATGATTTTTACAAAAAAATGAATATTCTTGATTTTCTAAGAGATGTTGGTAAACACATTAATGTCAACTACATGATGGCAAAAGAATGTATAAATACAAGATTAGAAACTGGATTATCATTTACAGAATTTACCTACACATTACTTCAAGGATATGACTTTTCTGTTCTTTACAAAGAACATAATATAAAAGTTCAAGCCGGTGGATCTGATCAATGAGGGAATATTACAACTGGTTTAGAATTAATCAGAAAATTTTATGGAGATAATGATGCTTTAGGAATTACATTAAACTTATTACTTGATTCATCAGGTAAAAAGTTTGGTAAATCAGTTGGTGGAGCTATTTGGTTAGATCGTTTTAAAACCTCTCCATATGCAATGTATCAATATTTTGTTAATCAACCAGATGTAGAAGTTGAAAAACTTTTAAATTGATATACTTTTCTAGAAGATGATGATATTAAAAAAATAATGTCATACCACAAAAAAGAACCAAAGAAAAAATTAGCTCAAAAAATGTTAGCACTTGAAGTTTGCCAAGACATACATGGAAAAACACAAGCAAGACAAGCAAAAGAAATTACAGAAATACTTTTTGAATCATCTAAACCTATTACCGATATTACAATGGAACAATTAGAAATGATTTTAAATGATGTTCCGATGTTTGATAATAAAGGACAAAAAAGAAAATTAATTGAATTGCTTGTAGAATCAAAAATTTGTTCTTCTCGTAGAGAAGCAAGAGAAATGTTATCAAGTGGATCTATTAGTATTGATGGTGTTGTTAAAAAAGATGAAAATGAAGAAATTTTTCCAAGACATTTTGAATATAAATACTTATTTATTAAAAAAGGAAAAAGAAACTTCTTTATAATTAAGTTTTAGGAGAATATTGTGGAAGTAAAAGAAATTAGCAAAAAAATATTAGATAAAAAATTTGAATCAGTTATAAATGGATATAGTCCATCTAGTGTTGACAACTTTTTAGATAATATTATTGCTGATTTAAAAAATATTGATTTCAAACTTACTTCTGTAACAACTGATCGTGACATTCTAATTGATGAAAATAAAAAATTGAAAGATAAAATAAAACAATTAGAACAAGAACTAAATAATAAAAACATTGAAATTCAATCTCTTGAAAAAAATAATAATACTCAATTACCTGAATCAATTGAGGAATTTAAAAATGAATAATAAAAAATTTAATGATTATCTTTTAGATATCTTATATTCATTAGAAGGAAAAATTAATAAAACTGAATTTAAAAAAATTATTAAACATTATAAATGAAAATTTAATTTCAAATCTATCCATATTGTTGGAACAAATGGAAAAGGTTCTAATGCAAAATACATTAATGATGAGTTAATATATCAAAACAAAAAAGTTGGATTATTTACATCGCCACATATTAATGATATGTACGAAAGAATAATGATTAATAATCAAAAAATAGAATTTGAAACAATGTCTAAATTTGTTACAAGATTAAAAAGTGATTTTCCAAACATAAATTTTGGATGATTTGATGTTTTTTTTCTAACTGCTCTTCATTGGTTTTGTTCAAAAAATATTGATGTTGCTATTTTTGAGGCAGGAATTGGAGCAAAGAAAGATATTGTAAACTATATAAAACACGATATTGTTCTTATAACATCAATTGATTTAGATCATACAAAAATTCTAGGAAACACTAAAGAAAAAATAGCCATTGATAAATCTTTTGCAATCAAAAACAATAATCAAAAAATCTATATTTCTGATGATATTGATGAAAACATAATAGATATTTTTAAAAAAAGAGCAAATGATGTTGGTGCAAAACTAAAAATTGTTAAAGTTAACAAAAAAACATATGAAACAAAGAATATCTCGTTATCCAAAAATGTTTTAAAAAATGAATTTAATATCAAGAACTTCAAAAGTTTTTTTGTGCTACCCATAGGAAGATCTCAGCAAATAAAAATAAATAATATTATGTGTGGAGTCGATGTTGCTCATAATTACCAAGGAATAATTGAATCAATTAATTACTTTAAAATAAATAAGATAAAGTTTGATCAAATTGTTGTATCTTTATCAAGTGATAAAGATCATAAAAAAATATTGAGATTTTTATCAAAAGAATTTAAAATTGTTTATGTTTATGAAAACAAAGGAAGAAAACCACTAAAACTTTCTCAATATAATGAGAAATTTCCTAAAATACTAAATCTATCTTTTTTTATTAAAAAATTAGATTGTTCTACATTATTTATTGGTTCGTTCTATTTGGTTTCTGAAATATTTGAAATCATTAATTAAGGAGATACCCACAAAAACAATTAATAAATCATTATATAAAATCACAACAAAAGAGATTGCATATATGGCAATCTTGTTATCATTGTTTACAGTAATTAAATATGTTTGTTCACTAATCTTTAAAGGACCATTGAATTTTAATGTTGAAATTTTATTTTGAGTTTTTAATGGAATACTTTTTGGACCAATAAAAGGTTCGCTATTTTCAATATTGTGTGATACTGTTTTCACTTTAATCTCTGGTATTGCTTATTGAATGATTGAATATGCAATTGTAGCTCCACTTGTAACAATGCTCTCATGATTTATGTGGAAACTTTATAAAGAAAATAACAAATGAACTATTTATTTTTCAATTTCCATAATATTTGTAATGTTAATTACATCATTAGTTATTTTTTTTATACAACTTGTGAATAAAAAATTTGAGTATGAACAAGTAAAAACTATAAATCCAATATTTGTTTATTCTGTTATTTCGTTCTTATCTATCTCTGCAGTTTCTTTTGTTTTGTTCTGCTTGATTGCTTATAAAAAAACAAATAAATGAATGTATATTAATTGACTATATATATTTACATTAATAATTGTTATAGTAATTTTATTTAGATGACTATGAGGACCTTTTGCATTTTATATGTACAAAAAAAGATTTATTTCAGCAAATATTGATTTTGAGAAATCATATGTGTTATCTTTATTCGGAATAGTCATGAAATCATGCTTAACAATACCTCTGGCTACATTAATATCAATTCCACTATTTCCATTATTTTCTAAATTAAATTCTAAGTATTCGCAACAAAACAAATTCTAAATTAATCATCAAATGTTGATTTTGATGTATATAATTTTGCGTAAAATTTATTATTTTTCATTAATTGTTTATGATTTCCTTGCTCAATAATTTCACCATCTTTTAATACAATGATAATATCTGCATTTTTTATTGTGGATAATCTATGAGCAATAATAAAAGATGTTTTTGTTTTCATTAATTTATTCATACCATTCTGAATATCTTGCTCTGATTTTGAATCAATAGATGATGTTGCCTCATCCAATATCATAATCGATGATGGAGAATAATAAGCTCTAGTTAATGCCAACATTTGTGCCTCACCTGCAGAAATCGATATATTTTCATCAATAATTGTTTCATAACCTTTTGGTAAAACATTTATAAAATGCTCTGATCCTATGTGTTTTGCTGCACTATGAATTTTATCTTTATCAATTTTACCATGATGCCCATAAGATATATTTGTATAAATTGATTCACTGAATAAATTAGTTTCTTGAGGAACAATCGAAATGTGTTTTCTTAATTCTTCTTTTTTAATATCCTTTAAATCAATACCATCAATTGTTATAGAACCAGAATCAATTTCATAAAATCTCATAAGTAAATTCATAATAGTAGATTTCCCTGAACCTGTTGGACCAACTATTGCAACCGTTTGTCCTTTTTTAACACTTAAATTAAAATTCTTAATAATTGGTTTTGATTTATTATATGCGAATGAAACATTTTTAAATTCAATATCTCCTTTAATTTTTTCAAGTTTTATTGTTCCACCATCAATATCATCATCTTCAATTAGAATTTCATTAATTCTTTTTACACAAGCAAATAATTTTTCATATATTGAAGCGAATCTAGCAAGTGTTCCTATTTCACCTAAAGTCATTCTATTTAATAAAACAAATGTAGCTAATGAACCTAATGATAACTCAATAACACCACCAGTTGGAATATCTTGAACAATAAATATCATTCCAATTACAATTAAAGAACCATAAATAATGTTTTCAATAATATCTACAACAGGATATACCAAACCAATTTTATACTCCGCTTTATATGATGCTTTCATATGAGAGTTATTTACTTTGTAATAGTTATCCTTAATATCTTTTTGTTTTCCGTAAACATATATAGCTATTTTATTTTGAATATATTCTTTATTTAATGATGAAAGTTCACCAATTTTATTTTGCATTTTTTCAAAATTTGGTGAAGATTTTTTTGAAATAATTCAAGTAGATAATAATGCAATACATGAAAACAATATTGCTATTAGTGACAGTAACGGATTAAAAATTGTGTTTGTTATGATAATACCAACAATAATGATAGGTGATGTAAACATCGATGTTGAAACTTGTACAGCAGATGAAATCATCATATCAATATCATTTGTTGCCCTTGACATTAATTCACCAACTTTTTGTTTATCAATATATGAAATAGGTACATTTAATAACTTTGTAAACATTGCATATCTAATTCTTGATCCAGAGCGATAAGAAAGTCTAATTGTTCAATATAAAATTTTTGAATTTATACATCAATATAATAAAAATAAAAGTATTGTTATTAGAGAGGCGTAAACAATATTTAATAATTTAGTTTTTGTAAATGCTTCACCATCTAATAAAATGTTAATTATTTCACCTGTAAAATACGATGCAACTACAACCAATCCTGAACATGTTAAACCTAAAAATAAATGAAAGTAAAAAACTAATCAATCTTCTTTAAAAAATTTTAATATTGAAATAAAATCTTTAAAACTGCGTTTTTGTGATTGCATATTATCTTTCCCCCTTTCTAGTTTGAAGATCAAAAATTTCTTTATAGACTTTATCTTTTTTTAATAATTCATTATGTTTACCAATTGAGCTAATTTGACCCTTGTTTAAAACTAAGATTTGGTCCATATCTTTGATAGTTGATATTTTTTGAGAAGTAACTATTAATGTTGATTTATTGTATTTTTTAAATAATTTATCAAGAAGTTTTTTCTCAGTTATATTATCCAAGGCTGATGTTGTATCATCAAATAAGTAAATACTTGCTTTTCTTGCTAAAGCTCTTGCAATATTTACTCTTTGCTTTTGTCCACCAGATAGATTATTACCAAATTCTTCCAATTTATAATTAATCCCTTCTCTATTCGAAATTACAAATTCTTTTAATTGCGCATCCTCAATTACTTCTCAAAGTTCATCATCACTAATTTCCTTATTTGAAAATTTAATATTTTCTTCTATAGTGCCTGAAAAAAGCATTCTTTTTTCTTGAAAAGCATAAGAAATATTTGAAAGCAATGATTCAGTATTAACATCTCTAATGTCAATACCATTTACAAGAATTTGTCCTTCTGTTACATCTCACATTCTTGTTATTAAATTTAAAAGAGTTGTTTTACCTGAACCTGTTTGTCCAATAATTCCAAATGTTGTATTTGCTGGAATTTTAAATGAAATATTTTTTAAAACGTAATCATTTGAATTTTTAAAATACTTAAAAGAAACATTTTTAAATTCAATTTCACCCATTGAAAATAATGTATTAGATGTGTTTCTATTTTTATTAGATAATTTTTGAATTTCTAATATTCTTTTTCTTGAAACCATAGATCTTGTATAAAAGATGTATAAAAATGTAGAATCATAAACTGATCAAAGCACTAAATATGAATATGATGAAATTGCTAAAATATCTGCAATGTCTAGTTGTTGCCCTAAAAAAGGAGTCCCAGCTCAATTTACAAGTGAAGCAATTAAAACCACAATAACTGCACCCGCATTAACAAAAGCTATAGCAAATGGAAATGCCATAAATAATTTAATTTCTGCTTTTGAACTATTTTCATAAATTGCATTGTTGATTTTTGAAAATCTTTTTATTTGTCTTTCAAATAAATTGAATGATCTTACAACACGAGAACCAACAATATTTTCTTCAATTATTTTATTTATAGAATCAATATTTTTTACAGATTTATCATAATAAAAAGCACAACCTCTTGCAAAAAACATTGCTCCCAAAAATAAAATTACACTTAAACCTATCATTATTAAACATATTAAATAATTAATAATTGCAGTCATAATTGAAAACACTAATCATCTAATTATTGATGGAATAACATTGATAATTAACCAATTGTAATACATTGTAAAATTGAATATA
>CASEIC010000015.1 GCA_949288045.1 uncultured Mycoplasma sp.
TATTTATATTTTTATTATATATAATAAAAATATAAATAATACTATATAAGAGAAAAAGATATATAATTTTAATATGATTATTACAGGATTAAGTGCATTATATGATTTGGGGTTTGTAAGTTTCAAGCCTAATTATATTCACATCGAATTGAAACTTGGAACCAATACTTCTAATTATGATAAAAAATATAAAATTACTCTTCAAAGTATGAATACTTTAAATATTGGAACAATTAGTATTAATAACAAAACTTATTATTGTCCTGAAAGATTATTTATTGAAATTGATAAATACAAAATTGAAAATACAATCAAACAAGAAGCTTTGAAAAAATTAGAAAAAGAAATCAATCCACAAAAAGTCTTTGACATTTATCAAAAAATAAAAAATAAAAGAAGAGGTTTGGATAAAGAAAGAATACAGAGTTATTTTGATAAAAATCTATTAATACCTCAAGAGATATTTGAAAATAAAAATGATATTGATTATACAAGAATAATTAGAGAATATATTATGTCAATTATGGCAACAAAAGAATTTCCAATTTCGTTAGTTAAAGGTGGTTCTGCTATTGAACTATATATAAATTTCAAAAGGGCAACAGAAGATATTGATGCCCATCTTGATCATAGTGATTTTGAAAAAGTTAAATCAATATTAACAAACAAAGAAATGTTGATTTATTTTGATATTTTAAATCTTAAAGAAATTGAAAATAAATTAAATGAAAATAAAAAAATAATTATGATTGAATTAAAAGCTAAGTCAAGAAAAAGATTAATTATGGAGTTACTAGAAAAATCAAGAAGCATTAATTTAACATTAAATTCTTCATTTACAAGTGAAGAATTGAAAAATATTATCAATAATTTTTCTGTAAGTAAAACAAATTTAAAAACTATAAAAAATGGAAAAGCAATTTTGTTTACAAAAGAAATGATATTAGCTGAAAAATATCATTCATTAATAACAAAGATGAAAAACACTAAAAGAACAAAAGACTTGATAGATATTGTTAATATTTATGATGAAAGTATAGACTTTAAAAAAGTTTGTGAATGATTAATAATAAAATGAGAAAAGAGTAAAAACCCATTATCAAAAAATGAAATAAAAGAATTTATCAACTTACATAAAAACGATGAATTTGTAAAAATTAAAGATAATTATACTGATGCTGTTGATATGTATGGTACTAATTCAACATATGATGAAGCAATAAAAATATTTAATAATTTAAGTAAAGAAATTTTAAAATTAATGTAAACGTTTTTTACTTAATTCTTGGAAATACTATAGCATTTTCATTAACTATAACATCATCAAATTTATTTAAGTTATTTATTAATTCAAAATCAAATTCTTTAACATTCAATATTGATTTGAATTGATTTACATAATCTGGGCAAACAACTTCTAGCATTGCTAAAACAGCATAAGATCCATTTAATAATAAATTAAGAACTTGTTCTAAACGATCTAAATTATCCTTTAATTTTCAAGGAGTTGTTAAATCAATATATTTATTTAAATCTCTTGCAAGATTCATCATTGATTCAAAAGCTAAATCAATCTCAAATTTATTAAAATGTTCGATATATTTACTAAAGTTATTTGAAATTGATTTAATAATATCTATATCATTTTGATCATTTGATTTTGAGTATTTAACTGATCTATTAAAATTTTGTTTAATCATTGAAATAGTTCTTGAAACCAGATTACCAATAGTATTAGCTAATTCTGCATTATATGTGTTTAATAGTAATTCTTCTGAAAATATTCCATCTTTATAAATACTTATTTTTGAACAAAAGAAATATTTAATTATTTCAGCATCATATTTTTTTAATAAATCAAGTGGATCAATTACATTACCCTTTGATTTTGACATTTTTCCTTCAGGTGTAATTAATCAACCATGAGAAAGAATTGTTGAAGGTAATTTTATATCTAATGATTTTAAAAATATAGGTCAATAAATGCAATGGAATCTTGTAATTTCTTTACCAACAACATGAACAACTTCATCTCCTTCTTTTCAATATTTAATGAAATTATTATTTGGTTTTTCAAAATCAAAGCCTAGTGCACTTACATAATTGAATAATGCATCTAATCAAACATAAATAACATGCTTAGGATCTTTATTAATTTTAATACCTCATTCAAATGAAATTCTAGTCACTGATAAATCTTCAAGTTTTTTTGATAAGAAATTTGCTTTTAATTCTTTTCAAATGTTATTTGGAATAATAAAATTTTTATTTTTTTCAACATAATCAATTAATCATTTAGAAAATTCATTCATTTTGAAAAAGTATGATTCTTCTTCTATTAATTCAAGTTTGTGCCCACTTACTGGATGGTATAAACCATCTTCTTTTTTTTCAGCATTTGTTTCTAAAACAAATTCTTCATCACTAACTGAATAATATCCTTTGTAGACACCTTTGTAAATAAGATTTTTTTCAAGCATTTTATTAAATATTTTTTCAACTATTTGTTCATGGTTTTTATTTGTAGTTCTTGAAAAAAAGTCATAATTGATTTTTGCTTTTTTTCATAAATCAATAAATTTAGATGTTTGCATATCAACATATGCTTGTGGTGTCATTTTTGCGTCAGCTGCTTTTTTTTCTATTTTTTGTCCATGTTCATCACTACCTGTTAAGAACTTTACATCATAACCCAATTTTGATTTAAAGTTTTTTAAAGCTCATGCAATTGTTGTTGAATATAAATGTCCGAGATGTAAATTACCGGATGGATAATATATTGGTGTGGTTATAAAAAAAGTTTTTTGTTTTTTCATATTATTTAATATTTTATATTACTTATCAATTATTATTGTTCATTAATAATTTCTTTTAATCTTTTAATTGCAAATCGAACAGCTTCCATTCTTATTTCGTTTCTATCTTTATTTCCGTATTTAATTTCATAGACTGTATTGTTAATTCCAATATAAACAAGTCCTACTTCTTTGTTTTCTAGTGTAGTTGGACCTGCATTTCCTGTGAAAGAAACACAATAGTCAACATTAAAATATTTTTTACCTTTAGAAGCCATTTGGTGTGCAACTTCTTTATTAATAACACCTTTTGATGTATCAACTCCAAGTTTTTCTTTTATTTCATTTGAGTATGTAACTAAAGCACCTTTAAAGTATTTGCTAGCTCCAGGAATTTTTACAATTTCTGAAGCAAATAAACCACCAGTAAATGACTCTACTGAAGCTATTGTTATGTCTTTATCAAATAATTCATTAATTTTCATTTTATAAACTCTTTAAAATTATAGTAAAAAGAAAAACAAAAAATGTTGTTTGTTCTACTTTGTTGACTCTTTTAACTCTTTACTCATTGTTGCTGTAGATTTCATATCTTTAATATCTTTTTTTACTTCTTTCATATCTTTTTCTAAGACATCAAGACGAGATTTGATTTCTTTGTTAAACTCTCTTTGTTCTTTAATAAAATCATTTACATTAGACATAAATTCTAAAACTTTATTTTCAAATGTAGATTTTTCTTATTATCCTTCTTTGTTTCTACAAGTATCAAATTTAACTTTCTTATTAGCGAGTTTTGATTCTTTAAATTCTTCAATTGATTCAAATTCATCTATTTTGTCTTTTGCTTGTTTTTTAGAAATCTTACCTATACATTTTATTTTAGCATGTTAGAAAAACATTAATTTTCATTTTTATAAAACTCTTTTAGTTTTTTCATTTTTTGAGGTTGTTTTAATTTACGTAGTATTTTTTGTTCTCATTGTCTTATTTTTTCTTTATTTGTTCCAAATTCAACAGCAATTTCATCTAGCGAGTGAACTTTGATTTTATTACCATTTTCATCCACTCCAAGTCCATATCTCATTTGTAAAACTTTTTTCTCATCTGCATCTAGATTTCCTTCGATCATTTCGTTTAGAATTGATGATAGTTGTTCTTGTGCTGCATATTCTACAGGACTTATAACATCATTATCTTTAATAAAATCTGAAATTGATGAATCCTCACCTTTTCCAATTGTTTTGTCTAGTGAAATAGGGTCAATGTTAATTCTTCTTATATATCTTACTTTTTCAGCTGTGAAATCACCACCATATCTTTTTGCAATTTCTTCATCAGTTGGCATTTGACCTAATTCTTGTTGTAATTCTCTTCTGATTTTTGTTATTTTATTAATTGTTTCAACCATATGAACTGGAACTCTAATTGTTCTTGCTTGATCTGCAACAGCTCTTGTTATGGCTTGTCTAATTCATCATGTTGCATATGTTGAGAATTTGAATCCCTTTCTTCAATCATATTTTTGAACAGCCTTCATAATACCAGAGTTACCTTCCGAAATTAAATCAATGAAAGTTAGGCCTCTATTTTTATATTTTTTGGCATTGTTAATAACTAGACGTAAATTACGTTTAATTAGTTCATCTTTGGCTTTTTTACCTTTTCTACCTGGCAATTCAGCATCTTTAGCAAGTTGTAATTCTTCTTCTGCTGTTAGAAGATTTCCATATTTACCAATTCAACGCATATATCATTTAACAATATCATTTGTTTCTGATAATTTATTTTTAAGTTCTTCATTTTGAATTTTTCTTTCTCCTGTACCAAATGAATTTTCTTCAAGATTTGAATATTCTTCAAAAATGAATTCATTATTATCTTCGCCTTCTATTTCTTCATCATGTTCTTCATCGTGGTGTTCTGTATGATCATCATATGAATCATAATAATATGTAGTTTCTTCGCCATCATCATCATATTCAGTAACTTCTTCTGAAAGTTTAGTAATAACGTCAGTATCAAACCCTGTATCTATTTCATCTGAAAAATCCTCAGTAAAATCATTTGTATCAGTGTCAAGTTGTTTACCTTTTTTAAGTTGTTTAAATATTTCTTTTTCACTAACAAAGTCACCCATTTCAGGTTCTATATCATCAGACATAATTTTTTTAGAAATAAGAATGTCAAAAATTTCATCAACAACTTCAAATATATCTATTTTTTTCTTTTCAAGAAGTTTTGTAACTTCTTCTTGTGTTAGTGTTTTTTTTGAAGGGTTTTTTTTCTGTTTATTCTTTAGTTCTTTTGAAACTAAATCAATAACCAATGCAACATTTTTGTCAGCAACATCACTAAAATTATCTTCTTCTAATTCACCAAAATCAACATCTTCCGTTAAATCGTTACTTACTTTTGTTTTTTTAGATGAAGATTTTCCTTTTTTCTTTTCTTCTTTAACATCTATTTTTTTTGTAGGTTTGTTTTTTGATTCTTTTTCTTTTTTAGTAGCTTTAATTTCTTTTTTTGGTTTTTCTATTTTTTCTTTTTTATTTTTAGCAACACCACTAACTTTTTTATTAGTTTTTGCTTTTTCTATTTTTGTTTCTTTTTTTGCTTTTGTTGTTTTTTTAGAATCTTTTTTAACAATCTCTTCTTTTTTTGTATTTTTAGAAGGTTTTTGTGTTGCTTTTTTAATTTCTTTCTTTTCTTTTTTTGATGAATCTTGTGTTTTGAATATTATTTTTATGCTTGATTTACTTTTTTTATCATCTTTTGTTTTATTTTTTGATGTTGTTTTTTTCTTTAGTATTGCCATTTTATTAACCCCTTCTCTTATTTTTGATTATTCTAAATGATTTATCCAATAATTCATCTTTTTGTTTTTTATCATCAGTACTATCGATATAATAACCAATTCGTTTCAATTTATCTTCTTTCGCTTCATTATTTGCTCTTTCAATCAATTCCATAAAAGCTTCTTCATTTTGAGGTAATGATTGATTGGAATTAAAGAATTTTTCATTCATTCTTATGAAATTGATTGTTTCTTTTGATAATTGAGAATGATTTTCATAAAAATTCTTTATTTCTTCAAAGATTTTTCTTAATTTATATTCTGGTCATTTTTCATAACCAATGTTTTGCATTTTAAGGTATGCAGGATTTTTCCAAATAGATATTAATATTTTCTTAATATTTAGTGGTTGATTTAATTCTAGTTCTAGCGTTTGCTTTGTATTTATATTTGTTTTTTCTAATTGTCTTAATTCTATCACATTAGGTTTAGAATCAAAATATTTATTAATTAAATCTTTACTAATTTTGAATTTGTTAGATATTTTTGAAATAAGATCTAGTTTAATAAAATCATCAAATTTTTTTGCATATTTATAAATATCAATAATCATTTTTTTAATTGCTTCAAAATCATCTAAATTAACATCTCTTGTGAAATATTCAAAAATAAAATCATTCATTTTAATTTTAGATTCAAGTATTTTTAAAAGTTGTTCTTTACCATTATGATTATTTAATATTTCATCTGCATCTTTTGATGAATCATTTCTAATTACATATCCTTTGATTTCATTTTCAATAAGAACTTTTATGATTTTCATTGTCGCTAGTTGACCAGCGCTATCATTGTCAAGAAAAATCAATATTTCTTTGTGTTTTTTAAGTTTGTTTATATGATCTTTTGAAAGTGCGGTACCCATTAAAGCTATTGCATTATCATATCCTATTTTGGAAAAGGCTATTACATCCATAAAACCTTCCACAATGATAATGTTTTCAAATCTTCTTGCATTATTATAGTTATATAAGATAGATGATTTTTTGAATACTAATGATTCTTTTGAATTTAAGTATTTTGGAGTATCTTCGTTATCATCTATTCTACGACCACTAAAAGCTACTATATTTCCTTCATCATCACAGATTGGAAAAATTATTTTTTTAATATAAAAAGGAAATTCTCCATTGTCACCTAACAAAGACGCATTCATCAATGTTGATTTTTCGTTATCTTTTTTTTCTAATAATTTAACATAATTATCTTCATTTAAATTGGGTGCATATCCTAATTTAAATTTGTTTATTATTGCTTTTGTTAATTTTCTTGATTCTACAAAACTTTTAACCTCATCATTGTCATCAAGAGCTATATTTAGATAATAATTAAAAATGTCTGAAGCATCTTTTAAAGCTTTAAATAATTTCATTTCATTTTCACTATATTTTTTTCTTGATATTAATGATTTGTATTGTTCAATATTTTCTCCGCTTTCTTTAATTAGATATTCAATAGCATCACTAAATGTGAATTTTTGTGCTCATATTAAATAATCTAAAGCATTACCACCATGGTCACATACAAAGCATTTATATATTTGTTTTTTAGGGTTAATAGATAAAGATGGAGATTTATCACCATGGACATTACATAATGTTTTGAAAGACGTTCCAGCTTTTGTTAATGAAGAGAAATTTGATATAACATTAACGATATCAACTTTTGATATAAGGTCATTAATGTTAATTTCCTTCATTTTAACTCCTATCTTTTGTTTATAAAATTAATGATTTCATCAATTTTAATTCTTTTCTGTTCCATTGTGTCTCTGTTTCTTATAGTTACACAATTATCATTTTCTGAATCATAATCATAGGTTATACATCAGAAAGTACCAATTGCATCTTGACGACGATATCTTTTTCCAATTGAACCCGCTTCATCATAAGTTGCTTCAATATCATTTTCAATTAATTTTTTAAATATTTGCTTTGCTTGTTCTGATTGTTTTTTTACAAGTGGTAAAACACAAACTTTATATGGACATATTTTATAATCTAATTTCATTACAATTCTTGTATCATTTTCATCAATTTTTTCTTCATTATATGAATCAACAATAATAGCAAGCATTAATCTATCAACACCCACAGAAGGCTCTATTACATAGGGAATAATTGTTTCGTTTTTTTCTTGGTCAAAATATTTTAATTCTGTATCTGCAAGTTTATTGTGGGATTTTAAATCAAAATCAGTTCTATTTGCAATTCCCATTAATTCTCCTCAACCAAACGGGAATTCAAATTCGATATCTGTTGTGCCTTTAGAATAGTGAGCTAATTCTTCTTTTTCATGAACTCTTAATTTAATAGATTCATCTTTAATACCTAAAGATGTAATAAAATCCTTAGATTTTTTTACATAATATTTATAAGCTTCATCATCTTGGTCTGGATAAGTGAAATATTCAAGTTCCATTTGTTCAAATTCTCTTGTTCTAAAAATAAAGTTTCCTGGTGTCACTTCATTTCTAAATGATTTACCAATTTGACCAATACCAAATGGTAATTTTAATCTCATAGATCTTTGAACATTATTGAAGTTAATAAAAATACCTTGCGCTGTTTCTGGTCTTAAATAGATTGTATTTTTATCATCTTCAACAACACCTTGTGCTGTTTTAAACATAAGATTGAAGTTTCTTATATTTGTTCAATCTGTTTTTGAACCATCATATTCTTTAACATTTTTTTTAATTCAATTTTCTAATTCTTCTTTTGATAAATTAGCTGCATTTTTATTTGTTATTTCTTCATAAATGTGGTCTGCTCTATATCTTTTGTTATTTACTTTATTTTCAATTAATGGATCTGAAAAGTTTCCTAAATGACCTGATGCTTGTCATACTTTTGGATTTAATAAAATTTTTGAATCAAAACCAACATTATTTTCTTCTAGTGTAATGAATGATTTTCATCATTGTTTTTTGATGTTATTCATCAAAGAAACACCAAGTGGCCCGTAATCTCATGTATTTGATAAACCACCATATATTTCTGAAGATTGAAAAACAAAACCAAAAGTTTTTAGATGATTTATTATCTTTTGCATATCTTTGTTTTTGTTTTTCATATTATGTTTGTATTATTTAATGTCTAGAATTTCAACTTCATATTTAGTTGGAGCTTCCACCATTACTACATCTCCTTTAGATTTACCAATTAATGAAAGGGCAAGAGGAGATTTGTTTGAAATTTTGTTTTCAAATGGATCTGCTTCATATGTAGAAACAATTGAATATGTTTCTTTAGCATTTGCTAGTTTGTTTTTGATAGTTACAGTTGAACCAATTGTTATTATGTCTTTCTTATTTGATTTAATTTCTTGAGCATTTTCTAAAGTTTTTTCAATTTCAGCTATTCTATCTTCAATTTGAGCTTGCTTGTCTCTAGCTGCATCATATTCAGCATTTTCTGAAAGGTCACCTTGTGCACGAGCGTCTTTGATTTCTTGGATAACTTCAGGTCTTTTAACTTCAATTAAAAGTTTAAGTTCATCTCTTAATTCTTTTAAAGCTTCTTTAGTTAATAAAATTTTTGTATTTTCCATAATACTCTCCTCAACAATTTGCATCTATATTAGTAATAATATTAATATTTTATTAGTAATTTTAACACAAATTAATGTATGTAATAATTAATTGAAAATACTTGAGTAATATTCATATTTTTGATGGTTTTTGTAAAAAATTTGTGAAAATCTAACAAAAAAAAAAAAAAAAGAGTATGATTAAGTTGTAAATTGGATGGTTATTCTTATTCATTAACTTATTAAGAAGCCTCACCTTTTTATGAAACAATTTGTAAATTAATTTAGAAATTATGATTATCACAAAAATACTAAATAACAATGTTGTAGTAGTTGAAGGTAATCAAAAAGAAGAAAAAATAATTCTTGGAAAAGGTGTTGGTTTCAATAAAAAAAGAGGAGATGAGGTAGATTCAAAGTTAGTTGAAAAATCATTTCTTCTCGAAAGACAAAACACAAATGAAATTGAATTATTGTTTAGTGAAATATCTTATGAATATTTTGATGTTTCATCATCAATTGTTGACATGATTAAAGAAGTAAACAAAGAAGTTGAGTTTAAAGATTCTTTGAAAATAACTTTAGCAGATCATTTGCATGGTGTTGTTCAAAGAATTAAATCTCCTAATTACAAACCCCTTCAAAACATGCTTCTTTGAGATTTAAAACATTTTTATGATGCAGAATTTCAAATAGCAAAAGAATCTAATAAATTAATAAAACAACATTTTGATGTTGAACTTAATGATGATGAATTAGGTTTTCTTGTATTACATTTATTAAACGCTCAATTAAATGATCAAGGTAAAATAGAAGATGTTTCTAAAATAATAAAAGAAATTTCACAAATAATTAGATTGAATTTAAATATTGAATTTAACACCAATTCATATGATTACAATAGATTAATTCAACATTTAAAATATTTTGGGCTTAGATTAATAAAGTCAGATAAGTCACATAATGTTGGTGATAATAACCAAATTAATGATTCTTTTTATGACTTTATAAAGTCAGAGTATCCTGTTGCATTTAAAATATCACAAAAGGTATCTGATTATCTAATGAATCAATATAAATATAATGTTAATCATAATGAAGTTATTTATTTAACCATTCATATTCAAAGATTGATTAGTAAATAATTCTAAATAATTGCAAATACCAAAAAATGAAAGGTAAAAGTAATTATTATGGCTACAAAAAGTGAAATAGCCTTAGAACTACTTGATGCTGTTGGTGGTAAAGAAAATGTTGATTCTGTCACCCATTGTGCAACAAGATTAAGATTGGTTCTAAAGGATAAAAGTAAATATGATGCCAAAGTAATTGACAACATTGAAGGTGTTCAAGGGCTTATCTATAATGCAGGTCAATTACAAGTAATATTTGGCTTAAATGTACCTGAATATTACAAAGCATTTCTTGATGTTTCTGGAGTTCAGGGTAAATCGTTAGATGAAGTAAAAAAAGAACAAAAGAAACAAGGTAATTTATTAATAAGAATTATTAAACAAGTTCCTGGTGCAGTTATGCCAGCACTTCCTATTATGATTGGTGGTGCTTTAATAGCTGCTATTGCAAACATAATTAAATTAATATTAACTGATGCATGTGGTGTAGATGGTGCAGTAGTTGATTCAAATGTTTGATATAAATTCTTTTCGTGAGATGGAATTGGTGGGTTATTCTCATCATACTTAGTTATTTGAGCATGTATAAATTTTGGTAAAAATATAGGTTTATCAAAAATATATGCCATTTCTATAGGTCTCTTTCTTGCATTTGCTGGGGCAACTGGTGACTTAGTCAAAGATTTAATTCCAGATTGAGCACCATTCAAAAGATATAACTCAATATTTGTAGGTATGTTTGCGGTTTGAGTTGCATGCAAATTTGAAAGTTGATTAAAACCTAAGTTTAAAGATGTGGGTCAATCATTTGTTATACCGTTAGTTGTATTGACAATTCCTATATTGTTAACAATGTTAATATTTGGACCAATTATTAATTGAATCGAATGGGCAATGGCTTGATTATTAGAACATGCAGTTATGAATAAACACTTATATGGGTTAGGATTAGGTATTTTTGCCGGATTATTTGGACCAATGGTTGTTATGGGAGTTCACCACTCATTTACACCAATTAGAGTTCAAAATTTAGAAAAAGATGGATTTGAAAGAACATGACCTGCTGATGTTGTTTTCAATATTTCACAAGCTGGTGCAGCACTTGCTGTAGGTTTAAGAACAAAAGATAAAAAACTTAAAGCAATGGCTTTATCATCAGCTGGAGTTTGTTTTTTAGGTATTTCAGAACCGGCGATGTTTGGGGTTAACTTGAGAAATAAAAAATACTTCCTATGAGGATGTTTGGGAGCTTTTTTAGGTGGATGATACTGTGGATTTATGCAAGTGGCATTTACAGGGAATGCAGGATTAAATGGAATATTTGCTGTGCTTGTTACAGTTCCATCAGCTGCAACACCACAATTAGACATTTGAAATGTTGTTAATATGTTAATCGGTGTTGTTATTGCTGCTGCAGTTCCATTCTTAGGAGTATTCTTAACTTTCTCAAACAAAGAAAAAACAAAAGAATCAAAAGTAGCACAATTCTTTAAACCAGTAAAAGTTTGATACACAAATACAAGAACAAAAATGGACGAATCAAAATTTGCAAATGGTTATAGAAACATGAAACAAAAATCAAAAGATATGTGTACATATCAATATTGAAATGAAAGAAATTACAAAAAATTACCTAAATTAGGAAAAGTTAATTCTCCAGCTCAAGGTAAATTTGTAGAACTTAAAAATGTAAATGAT
>CASEIC010000016.1 GCA_949288045.1 uncultured Mycoplasma sp.
TTTTGACTTGAATTCTTTATTCGAAAAAAATAATAATCGAATAACTCAAGCTCAATTATTTTTATCACTTAACTATATTCAAAATGAAGTAAGTGATAATGATTATTCAAAAGATTCAATAATCATTATTATTGATGAAGCGCATTTATTAATAGATGAAAGTAATCCAGTTGCTCTTGATTTTGTTTATCAAATGGTTAAAAGAATTAGAAAAAGAAATGGATCAATTATTATCATTTCTCAAAATCCTGATGACTTTGTATCAAATGAAAATGTTGCTAAGAAAACAAAAGCAATATTAAATAATACTCAATATTCTTTCTTCTTTAACTTATCACCTAATAATGTTAAAGATATTACGGAGATGTATAAATCATATGGTTCAGGTATTTCAGAAGATGAAAGATTGTTTATTGCTAAAGCAAAAAGAGGGCAGGCATTATTCTTTGTTTCAGGATTTGATAGACATAAAATTGATATATTTGTGTCAGAAAAAGAAATAAATAATCTAATTTAATTACTAATATGTTAAAATGAAAACGTATGATTAAGATTTCTAAAAAGCAAGCAAAAGAGAAAATAGATGAACTTGAATCAATTGATGAATTTGAAGAATCAAGACTTGCTAATAAGAAAGTTAAGTTAATATTTGTTGGAGCAAAGAAGGATAATATGAAAAAATCAAATTTTGAAAATTCAGTTCTAGAGTTTATGAAGAATATGAATGAATTTGTAAAAGAACAAAAGGGAGTTTAACAAAGAACAAAAAGAATTTAATAAAAAAGTTGATTCAAGATTAGACAACATTGAAACTCGTCTTGATGTATTGGAAACAAAAGTTGATAATTTGGAAACAAAAGTTGATAATTTGGAGACTAAAGTCAATAGAATTGAAAAGAGAATTAATGTTCTTGAATCTCCCCTACTATACGTAGAGAGTTAAAAAATAGTTAGATATATAAATTGTAATAAAAAAATAATTATTAGTTAAATTGAATCTTTAAATTTTTATATTTTATTAAAATATAAATATGAATAATTTGCATTTTAATACGGAATATAGTTTTTTTGAAAGTCCTACTAAAGTTAAGGATTATGTTGAGAATGCACGAAAATTAGGATTGAATCAATTAGTAATAACTGACCATAACAATGTTCATGGTTATGGAGAATTTAGAAAATATTGTCATATAAATAATATAAAACCAATTTTTGGTATTGATTTAGATGTGGAAGAAGGAAGAGTTATATTATTGGCTAAAAATAATGGCGGTTTTCTTGAAATTAAGGAATTGTCATTTAAAAAATCAAAAGAAGAAAAAATTTCTATTAATGACATCAATGATAAAAACTTATTTATAATTAATCATCCTATTTTCGGAATTAAAAAACCAGAGCAATTATTATCAAAATTTAATGATTTTTATTTTTATGAACAAAACAATAGCAAAACAAATATTTTTATAAAAGATGCAAGAATAATAAATAATGAATCATATCCTTCATTAGAAATAATTAGCAAATTGAAAGAATCTAAATTAGATAATAAAAATAATTATGTTTTTGGGTTATTAAATGAAAATGTCGATCAGAAATTAATTGATACTATTGATAATATATTGAATAATTGTAATGTTATATTTGATGAAAAACAAAATATGTTACCGACATTTTGTGATAATCCTTTAGACTATCTTAAAGATGAAATCAAAATTAAAATAAATATAAGAAAAGATTTACTAAATTTTAATCAAGAAATTGTAAAAGAGCGTTTGAAATATGAATTGTCTGTGATTGAAAAAATGAATGTTGAAAATTATTTTTTAATTATCAGTGATTTGATTAATTGAGCCAAAGAAAACAATATTTCAGTTGGTCCTGGTAGGGGATCTGTTTCAGGATCATTAATTGCATATGTTTTAGGTATTACCCAAATAAATCCTCTTCAATATAATTTATATTTCGAGAGATTTTTAAATGAAGAGAGAATATCAATGCCTGATATTGATATTGATATTCAAGATGATAGAAGAGATGATGTTATTAATTATTTAAAAAATAAATATGGTTACAATAATGTTTCTCAAATTTGCACTTTTCAAAGAATTGGAGCAAAACAAGCTTTAAAAGATTGTGGAAAATTTCTAGACATAAGTTTTGCTAGAATGAATGAGATAACTAAGTTAATCTCGGGTAGTGATACATTAAAAGAATCATATGAAAAGAATTTGAAATTTAAATCCTTAATAGATTCAGAAGAGATTTTTACAAAATTATATGAGTATTCATTGTTAATTGAATCACTGCCAAGACAAGTGGGAATTCATGCAGCAGGTGTTGTTATTTCAAAAGAACCAATTATTAATTCTATACCTATATCATCCATTGATGGAAACATAGTAACACAATTACCTATGGAATTCATTGAAGATTGAGATTTGTTAAAAATAGATTTACTTGGTCTAAGAACTTTAACAATAATAAAGAAAATGGAATCTGAAGTAATAAAAATTTTTGATAAAAATTTTAAGTTTGATGAAATTCCATTGAGTGATGAAAAAGCAAATAAATTATTATCGTCTGCGAAAGTGCTTGGAATATTTCAATTGGAGTCTCCTGGAATGATGTCAACAATTCAAAAAGTTCAAATTAATAAATTTGACGATTTAGTAGATACTATTTCATTGTTTAGACCGGGTCCGCTTTCTAACATTCCAAAATATATCGAGAATAAAAATAACAAAGGTTCAATTGAGAAAATATCTTCAGAATATGACAAGATAGTGAGTTCTACAAATGGAATTATTATTTATCAAGAACAGATTATGGAAATTATTCAAAAAGTGGCTGGATTGAGTTTTGCTAAAGCAGATATATTAAGAAGAGCTATAAGTAAAAAGAAAAAAGAAGACATTATAGAAATGAATCAAATATTTATTGAGGGAGCAAAAAATAATAATATTGTTCCTACTGTGGCTCAAAAAATATATGATCAAATAGTTAAATTTGCAGAATATGGATTTAATAAATCTCATGCTGTTGCATATGCAACATTAAGCTATAGAATGGCATACTTAAAAGCAAGATATCCTCTATGTTTTTATGCCGGAATAATTTCACTAACATCATCTATTGATGTAATTAATAAATCAGTTATTGAAGCGAGAGAATTAAAATTTAATATCGAATCGCCGATGATAAATAAAATTTCAAGAGATATAAATCATGATAAGCAAAAAACTTTATATCTTCCATTGACTTTTGTCAAAGGATTAGGTCTTGCTGCAAATAATAAAATTTTGGATGAATTTGAAAAAAATGGCTCATTCAAAGATTTTTTTAATTTTATTGCAAGATGCAAAAGAGCATCAATAGGCGATTCTATAATTGATATCTTAATTGAATCAAATACATTAAGAGAATTTGGTAATATGAATACCTTAATTAATAATAAAGTTAAAGCATTATCATATGCATCAGCTATTAGTTATGAGGATAAAAACACAAAAGAAATCATTTTAGACTTAGAGGCCAAACAACCAAAATTAGAGATTTTTGAAGAAGATCTTGAATTAGAATCAAAAAATGAAATAAAGTATTTAGGGATGATTTATAATGCTTTTGCAACTTCAAAGTATGAATCAAATGATAAATTAAATAACTTGAAAGTTGGTATTGAGTACAAGATTGCACTTTATATCAATAATAAAAAACAACTGATGACTAAATTTAAAAAAGAAGCATATTGTGTTGAAGTTTCTGATTCATCAACAACTGAAACAATTTGATTCAACGAAAAATATAAAAATGTTTTTGATCAAATTAATAAAGGAGAAATTGGTTATGCAACTATTTTAAAACTTGATCGTGCAGGCAAAAAATATATTAATATTACAAAATGGGAGAAAATTAAATAATGAAAAAGATTTTGTTGGTTGATGCTAATTTGTTAATGTTTAGATCATTTTATGCTGCACAAGCAATTTCAAAAACACCCAGTAATATGCCCACTCATTTATTTTTTACTTCTTTATTAGAAATGATTAAAGAACAAAAACCTAATAATGTTTTTTTAGCTTTTGATGCACATGCAAAGACAAAAAGACATGAAGAATTTGAAGATTATAAAGCAGGAAGAATTAAACCTCCTGAAGAACTTTATAAGCAAAAAGAAATTATTAATGAAATACTTGATGTAATGAAGTTGACATGATTTTCAATTCCTGGTGATGAAGCGGATGACATAATTGCAACAATATGTGAGAAATTTAAAAATAATAATGAAATTTTAATTATGTCTGAAGATAGAGATTTGTTTCAATTAATTGATTTGAATGTCTCAATGATTATAAAAAACAAAAATAAAGATGTTAAAGCTAAATATGAAAAAATAAGTGTA
Organism: uncultured Mycoplasma sp.; assembly: GCA_949288045.1. GTDB lineage: Bacteria > Bacillota_I > Bacilli_A > Mycoplasmatales > Metamycoplasmataceae > UBA710. The sequence continues at coordinate 4,400 of CASEIC010000016.1, forward strand.
GATAATTTTTATTCAAAGTTTAATTATCTACCTAACCAAGTTACAGATTATAAAGGTATTGCCGGAGATTCGTCGGATAATTTAATTGGAGTTAAAGGTATTGGACCTAAAACTGCAATTGATTTACTATCAAAATATAAATCACTTGAAGGCATCTATGAAAATCTCGATAAATTGTCTGAGAAACAAAAAAATGCTTTTATTACAAATAAAGATAATTCATTTATGTGCAAAAAGTTAGCCACACTAAATAGATTTGTAGAACTCAATATAACTTTAGAAAATGGATTAATAGTAAGTGAAAATTTCAATAATAATGATGTTAATAATGTTCTTGAAAAATATAATTTAAAAAGAGTTATGGATTTAGTAAAAACTTTATAAGATTATAATATAAAAAACACAATGCTATACAAGCATTGTGTCAATAAATTGTTATAAAGTATATAAGTTATTAGAAAGTAAATTCTTCTTCTTTGTGTCTATCAACAACTAAGAATTTGTCACCTGATTTTGGGAAGTAAGGTTTTAGTGCTTCTTTTGCTTTTGAGAAATCATCTTTACATTCTTTGAATAGTTTTACTGAATCTAATGAAACAAACACTGAATTTGTAATACCAAATTTACCAATTTGTTTTTCATCTCCAACAAGTCCAATGATTGCTGCATTTGGTCTATATTTAGCAATTTCATTTAGTAATTCTCCTGTTGTTGATCTAACAATAATATATTTGTATTCACCTTTCATTGCTTTTTTAGCAATTTTGTGAGCAATTTCATTTCTTAAGTCTTTAGATGAGTTTTCTCAAACTTCTTGTAATTGAACTGGGTAATATAGTTTTTTGTAGAATTCTTTTTCAGCTCTTAAATTAATAGTTGACATAACTTTAACAGCTTCAACAGGGAAATCTCCTGATGCAGATTCTCCAGATAACATTGTTGAATCAGCTCCTAATTCAGTTGCTCAATAAACATCTGTTACTTCAGCTCTTGTTGGTTGAGGTGTTTTTTCCATTGAGTCTAGCATTTGAGTAGCAACAATAACTGGTTTTCCTGCTCTTCTACATTTTCTAATAATTGCTTTTTCAAAATATGGAACATCATAGTAAGGTATTTCAAGACCTAAATCTCCACGAGCAATCATAATTCCATCAGATGCTTTAATAATTGCATCAATATTATTAATTCCTGCTTGTGATTCGATTTTTGAAATTATTTTGATGTGGTCTCCACCATTACTTGTAAGAATGTTTCTTAAATCATTAACATCTTTTGCATTATTAACAAATGAAGCTGCAATGTAATCAATTCCTTCTTTAATTCCAAATTTAACATCATTTACATCTTTTTCAGATAAAAATGGCAATGAAAATTCAACACCTGGAATATTAATTCTTTTATTTGTTTTTAATAAGTGTTGGTTTTTTGTTTTAATGTTGATTAATCCTTCTTGAACAGAAACAACTTCTGTAACTAATTTACCATCATCAAAAACAATTTTGTCACCTTTTTTAACATCTTGATCCATTCTATATGAAACAGTTCATTCAGTTTCTGTACCAATTCTATTTTGATATTCTTCAGGTTTTGTATAAACAACAACTTCTGTTCCTGATTTAATTAATTGAGCACCATCTTTCATTTTTCCAAGTCTAATTTCTGGACCTTTTGTATCTAACATTAATGAAACTGGTACATTCAATTCTTTAGAAATTTGTTTTGCTAAATCAAATTTAGCTTTTTGTTCTTCATGTGTACCATGTGAAAAGTTAGCTCTAACACATGTTAAACCTGATAAAACAAGTTGTTTTAAAACTTCATATGAATCTGATGAAGGACCTATTGTTCCAATTAATTTTGATCTTTTATCTATAAAATTCATTTTTCTAATATGTCTCCTAATTTTTGTAATTCCATTATATTATAGTATCTTTATAAAATTTAGTAAACATTATTTGTTTTAAATTATGATTTAATTATTTTTGTTGTTTCTAACTAAAAATCATTTAAATTGCCGATAGTTTTATACAATATAAAATTAAATTTAAATAATGAGTAAAAATGAATAAATGAGATTCGAAGAAAATTGCATTTATATCAATATTGATAGCAATGTCAATATCTTTTGTAATTATCGGTACAAGATTGGCTGCACTAACATCGTTTCCATCTATTAAATTATCAATGGCAGGACTCCCTATTAAAATTATTGGATTTACTTTTGGCCCACTTGTAGGTTTTATCATTGGTTTTATAACCGATATTATTTCATTTGTATTTATGCCATCATTTTATTATCCATTATATTCTGTAGCTTTGGGTGTATCAGGAATACTTCCCGGACTTTTTGCTTGTTTTTTTAATTGAATGTATAAATTTTATGCAAAATCAAATGTTTTAAGAAAATTGAATAATAAGAGAATATATGTATTGTACAAACTTAAATTAGCACATATTTCAGGAAATGAATCAAAAATTTCTCATATGGATAAAAAATATTTAAATTTATCAAAGAAAATTGATAAAATAGAAACATGAAAATGTGAAAAATATCAACTAAATTACGGATTGATATGAAGTGTGGCAATATTAATGGCCGTACTTTTAGTGATATTAGCAATTTTTATTGTGATACCACAAGAAGTAATAAATAATGTTTTTGATGATAAAGGTATTTTAAAATTAGTTGCAAATAAAAATATCTTTATAGCTGTAGTCTTGTTGGGTGTAGTTACATGTATTGTTACATTAGTGATAACTAGATTTGTAATGAAACATGAAAATTTCTTGAAATTTATTCCTGTTGTTGTATTTGTAGTAATTACAGAGTATCTAAATATTCCAACTATCGCATATGCAGATTACAAAGCATTGAAAATTGACTTTATTGCTTCAATGATATCATCATTGGCAACATCAATCTTTAAGATTTGATTCAATATGATTATCATATCATTTGCAATAAGAATTGTTCTACCATTAATAAATAAAAAAACATTTAATGGATATGAGTAGCAGATATATTTTTAAAGGGAGAAGAGATTTATGAAACCGTTATTGAAAAAAACATTAATAGTAGGAGGTATAGTTTTAGTACCTATTGCAGTTATTGGCGCATCAACGGCTGCATATTTTTCTACATCTGTGGTGGAAAGAATCTCTAAAAAAGGAATTTATCAAATTAGAATAAATGAAAATTTAAATAATGAAGGATATAAATATGACTTATCTGCTACTTATGGAGGCCCAACAGCAACAAGCCGATTAACATATTTAATTAATAATGAAATATTACATTTAGAAACATCTGGAGAGTTTGTTTATGACCAAAAGACCCAAACTGTAAAACAACCATCATATGAAGCTTATAAATTTGCTAATGCTGATTCAATTATTTTAACTTTCATCAAAACAGATGTAACAAAAGAACAATTTGAACAACCTGATTTTTATGAAAAAAATCCAGATAAATTCTTTCAACTAAAGTTTGATAGTGATGAATCAGAAATAACACCAATTCCCGATTCAAACAAACAAGCTGTTGTTGTTAAAACATCAAACAATCCTAAATCAATAAATAATTATAATGTATTTGGAAAATTGCTTGTTAGTGGATTTGTTGCATCAATGCCTAATTTAGATGATGAGAAAGTTCAAATTGATACATCATCTAAAAACTACGTTTTAGCAGGTATGGGATTGACATTCCCTGGTGCTAAATGAGTAGATTCAAATGGAAATGAAACGAAATATGAAATTAAAGCTTTAGATATGCTTTATTCAGCAAAAAGAACTTGGTTATATGATTATGACTATAGAAGAAGTAACGGTGGTTCAAAAGAACTAGATGCATATTTTATTGAAAAAACAAGCACAAATAGTAGATTTGGTGATTCAATGAAATATCCAAATGAATATTTATTTGATTTTTTTGGTGTGAGAAAAGATTGGTTGTATGATGAAAAAAGAGCAATTCAAAATATTTATGATAATGCAACTAAAGAATTAATTGATGAATCATATATGATGACTTTTAATGTTTTTGCAAATGATGGAACAGTAAATAAAGAATTTACATCATCAGGTTTAGATATTATTAAAAAATATCTTGTAGATTCATTACACTTTTCATTAGCTCCTTCTGAATATATTGATGAATATTATGGTGAAAATTCAAAGTATAATAACACACCTAGCGGAAGAATTCAAGGCGAAGCTGCAAAATATGGAATTTATACATATGCCCAAACTAGGGAAACAACCTTATTTGCATGCCAATATATTCCAGTAGAATCAAAAAGTGGTAGAGAGATATTTGAATACAACAAATATTTTGCAAATAAAGAATGAATTGATTCAGTAATTAATGGTGTTAAAACTAAAGATGGTTCAATACAAAAAACAATCAATAAAGTAATTATTGAGTACTCGGGTGCTATTGATAGTTCTACATTTATTAACCAATCATTTTCTGCATTTCAAAACGGAACACTATCACAAGTTGATTTTAACTTATTAACCAATAACCAAAAACAAAAATTATATGGTTCAGCAACAAATGAAGAACAAGCATTGATTAATTCATCTAATAATGGATTACAAACAACTAAAAAGGTAAATATCTCACAATTAACTACAAGAATGGTTTGGCAAGGTTCACCTGATGCGCTTTCTTCTGGAGATTATACATTTAATGATGTATACTCAAAACTAGTTTATGGAGTTACAAAAGATGAATTAAAAAGTGGTAAGGCTGTAACTTCAAATAGTTTTTATGCTGGATATGGATTCTATTTTAGAATGTTAGTTCAAGCAGCAATAAATTGAAATTATTATATTCAATGAGCTTATTCAGGGACAAGAGATGTATGAATGTCGGGAGCAGCTCAAAATGCAAAATTTTCTTCAACAAATGATAAATCATTAACTCCATTTGATTTTAATGAAGATGGAATGAATGACTTATTCTTTTATGACAAAAATAAAAACATTGTTGATGTAAGTTTAAAAGAAATGAAAAGAACTACTATGATGACAACTTCAGAATTTGAAAAAGAATTTGGAATTAAAGATAGCACTCAAGCTAGATTGCAATCAGCAAACCCGATTATTTTTAAAAAAGTGAAAGAAACAATGAAAATTTTGCTTGATAACTTCTATAAAGAATTTGGAATTAGTCAAAATGAAAAGATAACCTTCCAAATTGCATACCCATTTGCTGATCAAGATGAAACAAAATGTTTAGCAACAGAGGCGGTCGTAAATCAAGTAATTAGGGAATTAGATCCAAGAATTGATGCAAAGTTCTTTAAACCAACAAAAAGAGAAGAAATGTTAGAATCTATCAATCAAAGAAGAGGTGCATTCAATGCAAACTTATGATCATATGATTATGAAGGTATTGGATCATATATATCAGCTTTTGCATCTGCTGGTGGAGGAATAAATATTTCGCCTGCTATAAGTATTTTTTCTAAGACATCATCAGATAATGAAACTCTATTCCAAGATGTAAACGGCGTTAAAAGACCAACAAAAGATATTGTTTTATCTTTACAAAAACAATTCCCAGCATTTACAGAATTATCAAAATATGTTAGAGAAAATATGAATAAAATTTTAAAATCTAATGGTTATGATGGATTAAGTGATAATGGAAAATTATTTGTTGAAAATTGAGATCTTCTAACAAATGATGATATCAGACATATAGAAGACACATTCAAGGTAGCAAATATAGATCCTGTTTCATCATTATCATCAATTTTCAAAGCATTTGAAACAGATGCAACATGAGAACAAAAAGCAACAGAACAAGAAAAAGGACAAGGTTGAGTACAATTAATCAAAGAAATCAACCATATCAAAGGTGTTTCGGTTGATGTTGAATCATCAGTTGAAAAACTTGATAATGTTAACTATGCATTATTCTTAAGAGAATATATTGTCCCATTATCAAGATTAGGATTTAATCAATTTGCTGATATAAAATATGTGGAGAAATAAAAGATGTTAGTATATATATTAAAAAGGATTGGATTAGCATTAATAAGTTTATTTCTATTGTTAACAATAGTGTATTTGTTAACAGCTTCATTTGCTGATTTGCCACCAGGTCCACAAGATGGCGATGATTTAGAAATTTGAAAAGAAGCAAATGGTTTTAATGATCCAGTAATTGTTAGATATGGACATTGACTAAAGGATTTCTTTACATTTGATTTTGGGAAAATTTATGCAAACAACAACGGTTACACATACATACCTAATTTGTTTTTTGAACCACTTAAATGAACATTATTAATAACTGTTCCTGCCTATGTTATTGCTTTAATTTTTGGTACATTTTTAGGTGTTATTGCTGGATATAATCGTGGTAAATGAATTGATACAACAATAAATATTTTTGTTGTTATATTCATTGGACTACCATCATTTGTTATAGCTCCAATAGTTTTATTAATAGCAAATAGTTCTAATGGATTAATTATTTCTCAATTCCAATTTCCTGATATTCAAGGATGAGGAATGACTATAAAATCAATAATTTTACCAATCATAACAGTAACACTCGGTTCTCTTGCTGGTTATACAATTCTCGTTAGAAATCAAATTGTAACAATTTTAACTTCAAACCATATTTTAATTGCCAAATCAAAAGGATTAACACAATGAGAAATTTTTTGAAAACATGTATTTAGAAATATTTTGATTCCATTAATTTCTTATATGATACCAGCATTTATTGTTTTATTATCTGGTAATGTTGTTATTGAACAATTCTTTAGTGTACCAGGAACATCAAATGTTATTATGCAAGCGTTTCCAAATGGTGAAATAAATGTTGTTATGTTCTCAATTTTCTTCTTTGCTGCCATTTCAATGATTGGTCAAATTATTCTTGATATTTCATACATCTTTATTGATCCAAAAATTAAATATTTCGAAAATTCAAAAGTTTCATTTATCAAACATATCATTAATTGAAATAAACGTAATAAATCTAATAAAGAAAATACAGTTGTTGTTCAAAAAGGAGGTGAATAGATGGAAAATAAAGATCAAAATTTGGTTGAAAGTAAACCAAAAAAAGATGACTATATTACAGCGGAATTAAATGATGCAATGTTTAAATTTGCTAGTTTGGAAAAAGAAGCTAAAGAAGCAACCACCATTGCTGGTAAACCAAGAAGTTTATTAAGTGACATAGTAAAGAGATTTTGTAAAAACTATATTGCTTTAATTTCATTAATTTTAATTATTGCTATCTTAATTTCATGTATTACTATTCCAGTTATTTCTCCTTTTGGTGCAACAGCGCCTATTTCTAATGCAAATATCATTTGATTAAAAGAACTACCTCCATCATATAATCCAATTGTTACTGAATCATTAACACAAGAATATTATGAACAAATAAGTAAGTTCCCAGAAGTTATTGTTGGTACTCCTTTAAATGTAAATGGTGAATGGTTAATAACATACAATAAATTGGAATTCATTGACTTGGCATTTGGTGTATCTTCAAAACCTTTATTAGGGACAAATATACAAGGATATGATATTTGAACAAGAACTTGAACAGCAACAAGAGATAGTATTGTTCTTGCCTTTTTAGTTGCAACAACAGATGCTGTAATTGGTATTACTGTAGGATGTATTTTAGGATTCTATGCAGGAAAATGAGTTGATACAATACTTTCTAGGGTAATTGATGTGATAATTAATATTCCTTCATTAGTTTGATTCTTAATGTTAATGACAATTGTTGGAAGAGATAATATCAATCAATTTACTTTATATTTAATTTTATGTTCTATTGGTTGGGTATACATGGTTAACCAAGCAAGATTGTGAATGATTACTGTTAAAGATCAAGAGTTTATACTAGCTGCAAAAGCTGTTGGATGTTCTACACAAAGACAAATTTTTGTTCATGGTTTACCAATGATTATAGGTAAATTAGCAACTAATTATGTAAGAAGAATTGTTATTGTTATTCTATCCGTCTCTTCGCTTGTGTTCCTTGGTTTTTTAGATTCTTCTTCTGATCCAAATCTTGGTACATTATTAAAAGAAGCTATTCCTCTATTGGATAGTAATTTCTGAGGATTATTATTACCATCAATTATTTTATTAACATTTTCATTATCAGCACAATTTGTTGCTAATGGACTACATGATGCATTAGATCCAAAAGTAGGAAGGGGTAAATAATGAATAAAGAGAATGATGTGCTCCTTGATGTTAGAAATCTACAAATAAGTTTTAAAGTAGGTAAGAAAAAAGTTATTAAAATCGTTCGTGGTGTTGATTTAAAAATTAAAAGAAAAGAAATAGTTGGTGTTGTAGGTGAATCTGGTTCAGGAAAATCGGTTAGTTCAAAGTCATTGTTAAATATTAACGAATTTGATATTACAGAAGCTGACAAAATGATGTTATATTCAAAAAATAAAAATTCAGGTGAAATTGAAGAAATTGATTTAACAAAATTGAAAGGTAGTGAATGAATTAAGGTAAGAGGTAAAAAAATTGGTTATATTCCTCAAGATCCATTAACCTCATTAAATCCAACTAGAACAATTAAAAAACAATTATTAGATGTTCTTAAAAATGATTCAAGATTTAAAACAACTGAAGAGAAAGTAGAATATTTAATAAACTTACTTGAAAAATTCGGAATCAGAAATGCAAAAGAAAAAATAAATCATTACCCTCATACATTTAGTGGTGGAATGAAACAAAGAGTTGTTATTGCAATGGTTGTGGCTGCAAGACCAGACTTAATTATTGCTGATGAACCAACAACTGCCCTTGATCCAACCGTTCAAGCGTCTGTACTTCATTTATTTGAACAAATAAGAGAAGAATATGGAATTTCAATTATATTTATTTCCCATAACATTTCAGTTATTGCTAAGTTTTGTGATTATATCTATGTAATGTATGCAGGAAGAGTTATTGAAAAAGGTTCTAAAATTGATATTTTTACAAATCCAAAACATCCTTATACATGAGCATTAATCTCATCAATTCCAGAAGATAAATCCGAAAAACTTTATTCAATTCCAGGGACTCCGCCAGACATGGCTAACTTAGGTGTTGGTGATCCGTTTGCTCCAAGAAATGAATATGCACTTGAAATTGATTTTAAGAAAGAACCTAGTTTATTCAAAATTTCTGAAACACATTACGCTGCAACATGATTATTACATCCAAGTGCTCCAAAAGTTGAATTATCAGAACAATTGAAAAAAAGAATAAATTTCTTTAGAAAGGTATTTAATATAAGTAATGAATAAAGATAATGTTTTACTAAAAGTAAGAAATGTAAAAAAATACTTTAACACCCCGAGCGGTGTAATTAAAGCTATCGACGATGTTTCTTTTGATGTAAGACAAGGGGAAATTATTGGTTTAATTGGTGAATCTGGTTCAGGTAAAACAACTGTTGGACGTTGCTTGATAAGATTATATGAAGAATACTCCGGCTTTGTAGGTTTAGATGGACAAGCTATTAGTGGTGCTAAGTTAAATAAAAGAAAAAAAAGATTTTTGAACCAAAATATGCAAATGATTTTTCAAGACCCTCATGCATCATTAAATACACAACAAAATATATATACAATTCTTAGAGAGCCATTAATTGTTAATAAAATAATGGAAAAAGAATATGATGATTTATTTAAAGATTGAGAGGATGTTAAAAATAATTTCAAATATACATTTGCTGAAGAGTTAAGAAAAATAGAATTAGATACAGCGATTTATCACACTGAACAAGCTCAATTATTGTTAAATGATTGAATTGATGCATTTAGAAAAATAAAATTTTCTTATGAAAATATTGAAAATGATTTTAATAAATATTTTGCTTTTAAAATTAATTCTCAAGAAAGAGAAGGAAATGTGATTTCTCGTTTATTTCAAAGCAACTCAAAAGCACTTGATCTTTATTTTGAGTATCAAAACAAATTTAGAAATGATGAAATTGAATTAATCGAAAAACAATTAAAGAAAAAAAGAGATTCATATAGAACTATATTAAAACAATCTAAGATGACTGAATTTGAGATAAGAAAAAATAATCTTCTTATCCAAAAAAAAGAAAAATATGAAAATTACATCAAAACTAAAAAACAAACAATAATGAATCATTCAAATATTGTTAATTCATATGTGAGAGAATTTAAGAATTCATATTTAGAACATTTAGAAATAGCAAGATCAAAAACAAATTATGATGATTATAATAAAGCTATTATACATACATTGCTTTCTAAAAAAATGTACAATATTTTAAAATCAATAAAAAGAAAAATTACATTTTTATCATCAGAAGGTATTGATGTTCTTGTAAATGATTTTAAGAGATATAGAGATAGTTTTCAGAATTATATTACTGATCATTTTAAACCTACATCATCTAAAAAATTCGAAAAAGAATTAAAACATTTTATAGATGCAACATTTGTTTTTGATTTCAATGTATATTGTGCAAAATCAAAAAAAATCGAAAATCTTCTAGAGGAAAGAATTAAAACATTAAAAAAAGAAATTGATCTTATTCAATGAACTTTCCCGGTTGACAAAAGAGCATTGAAAGCTAGAACAGAAGAAGAAGTTGATGATGCAAAAGAAGAATTTGAACATTTGGAAAGTATGTTTAAAAAAATAGTTGATAAATATGTTTTAGATTTTAATGAAAGAATGAATGGTTATAGATCAAAAATGATTGAGGAACACGAAAAACTAGAAGCAATTAGAGATGAATTAGAAAAAGTTGAAATAGAATTTAATAAAAAACATAACGAGTTTATAAGTGGTTTAAAATCTCGTTTGGAAGTTCAAGGTAAATCAAAAAAATATATTGAATCACAAGTAAACATTTATGAAAACAAAGTAAAAAATAAAGTTGAATCTTTAGAGGCATTTCAAAAAGAAGTGTTTAATCTTAAAGATGATTTAGAAAAAATTAAACATTTACTTGGTGTTAAAGAATCGATTTCATCTAAAAAACATATTAAGAAAATATTGATGAGAGAAAAAATATTTAGAGCATTAGAAGAAGTTGGTTTATTAAGACAATTTGCTTGAAGATATCCTCATGAATTTTCTGGTGGACAAAGACAACGTATTGTTATTGCAAGAGCGCTTATTTCAAATCCAAAAGTTATAATTGCTGATGAGCCAATTGCTTCACTTGATGTTTCTATTCAGGCTCAAGTTGTTAACATATTAAAAGATTTATGTAGAAGAAAAAATGTTTCTTTAATTTTTATTGCTCATGATCTTTCAATGGTTGAATATATAGCAGACAAAATATTAATTATGCACTTAGGAAAAATTGTTGAATTTGGAAAAACTGAGGAAATATATTCTAATCCAGTTCACCCATACACAATTAATTTATTTAAATCTGTTCCAAAAATTTCGAATGCAAATGAAAAATTCGAATCATCAAATTTTGAATTAACATATCTTGAAGAACAACACAAACAAGATGCTTATGTTGACTTTTTCGAATTAAATAAAAACCATATTGTTTATTCAACAATTGATCAATTTAAGGAATGAACATCAAAAAAACCTAAAATATCAAAATATACAAAAAATCCAAGTACATTAGAAAAACTAGTTTAGCATTAATTATTCGAATATTTTGTATATCAATCTTTTTTGATATTATTATTTTGTAGTTATGAAAAATGAAATGTTAGATAAATTAAAAAAAATATCAAAAAAAGCATATGTTCCTTATTCAAATTTTCATGTTGTTGCATATTTTGAAAATAAAGATGGCTCATCATTTTCGGGTGTTAATATAGAAAATGCCGCTTATCCAAATACCATGTGTGCTGAAAGGGTTGCAATACATTCAGCTATTAATAGTGAACAAAAATTAGATAAAGTAAAAATTGTTCATATTTATTCTCCAGATTCAAATGATTACTTGTCTCCTTGCGGTGGGTGTAGACAGACAATGGGAGAACATATAAATCGTGATGCAATAATAAGAATGTACAATAAAAACGGTGAATATATTTCAAAAAAATTTGAACAAATTTTTCCATTTGCTGTTGAACCTGAAAATATTAAAGGTGAAAATTAATGAAGGTTTGTTGAGTTGGTATTATTGGTAGACCCAACGTTGGTAAATCTACGTTAATTAACAATATTATTCAATATGATCTATCAATAATTTCGAACAAGCCACAAACAACTAGGGATCAAATATTAGGCATTTATAATGAAAAAGATTATCAAATCATTTTTTTAGACACTCCAGGAATTCACAAACCACAATCAAAATTTGGCGATGAACTAAATAAAAAAGCTTATCAAACATTAGATGAATCAGATGTAATTTTGTTTTTACAACCATCAAACGAAGTTATTTCAAAAGGTGATTTATCAATATTAGAAAAAATCAAATCATTTGAAAATAAAATTGCTTTGATTACTAAAATAGATTTAATTAAATCAAATAGTGAATTGAATGAGAAGATAATTCAATTAAGTAACTTTGGTTTTAAAGAAATAATTCCAATATCTTCAAATAATAGAAAGTCTATTGATGAAGTGATTGCACAAATAAAGAAATTTTCTTATGAAGATGAAAAATTATATGATGATGATTACATTACTGATAAATCTGAATTGTTTTTATCAAAAGAAATTATTAGATATTGTGCAATAGAAAATCTCCAAGATGAACTTCCGCATTCTATAGCTATTGAAATATCAAAATATGAAATTAATCAAAACGAAACATTAAGAAAAATTGAAGCAGTTATTTATTGCAAAAAAGAATCTCAAAAAGGAATAATAATTGGCAAAGGTGGTTCAATGATTAAAAAGATTGGAACAAAGGCTAGAAAATTGATATCAGACAAATTTGATACTAATGTTGTATTGAAACTTGATGTTAAAGTTGATAAAGATTGAATTAATAATGATAAAAAAATTAAAAAATTTGGGTACTAAAATTATTTATCTTAATACTTAATATCCAAACCCCGATAAAGCAGCAGCAACTTGAATTTCAGATTTAACTTGTCCATTTACCATTCCAAATCCATTTTTAATTTTTATTATTATTGTTAAAACTCCAATTTCATCTTTATCATATGTACTTACAATTTCAATATCATC
>CASEIC010000017.1 GCA_949288045.1 uncultured Mycoplasma sp.
CTAAAATTTCTGATGTAAAAAAAGAAATTAAATTAGTTAAAGATGCAATTGTAAAAACTTCTAAAAACATATCAATATTAAAAGAAAAATCTATTAAAAAAATAGGAGCTGACAAAGCTGCAATTTTTGAAGCGCATAATCAAATATTAAATGATCCTGAAATGGAAAATCAAATTAATGAAAAAATTAATAATGAAAAAATTAATGGTTTAAAAGCAATTAATGATATCTTCAATAATGCTAAAGCTATATTTGAATCAATGGATGACGAGTATTTTAAAGAAAGAGCTGCAGATGTTGAAGATGTTAAATATCATTTAATGTGTACATTTTTAGGAAAACAATTACCAAATTTATTAAGTATTAATAAAGAAGTGATTATAGTAGCAAATGATTTAACTCCTTCTGAAACAGCATTATTAGATAAAAAGTATATAAAAGGATTTGCTACAAATATAGGTGGTAGAACATCTCATGCTGCTATTATGGCTAGAACACTTGAAATTCCAGCTGTTCTAGGATTGAAAAATATTACTTCATTAGTTAAGAATGCTAAAAAAATTGCTATTGATGGTTCAAAAGGTATAGTAGAAATTTCTCCAAATGAATCATCATGAAATAAATTAATTCAACATCAAATTGAAATGAATAAGAAATTTGATGAATGTAAATCTAAAAAAGCACAAACTATAGATGGACATTCAATTCATATAGTTGCAAATATTGGAAAATCAAAAGATATAGATAATATTAAAAAATATGGAGCTGAAGGAGTTGGTTTATTTAGAAGTGAATTCTTATATATGGATAATTCTAATTGACCAACTGAAGAAGAACAGTATGAACACTACAAATATGTTTTATCAAAAAACCCAAATAATTTAGTTGTAGTTAGAACACTTGATATAGGTGGAGATAAAAATTTAGATTATTTTAATTTTCCAAAAGAAGAAAATCCTTTTTTAGGATATAGAGCTATTAGATTATGTTTAGATAAAAAAGATATTTTTAAAACACAATTAAGAGCTTTAGCTAGAGCATCTATTCATGGAAAACTTGCAATAATGTTTCCAATGATAGCAACAGTGGATGAATTTATTGAAGCTAAAAAAATAACTTTAAAATGTTTTGAAGAAGTTAAAAAAGCAGGTCATAAAGTAAGTGATAATATTCAAATTGGAATGATGATTGAAATTCCAGGTGCTGCAGTACTAGCTGATCAATTTGCTAAACATGTTGATTTCTTTTCAATAGGTACAAATGACTTAATACAATATTCTTTAGCAGTTGATAGAATGAGTGAAAATGTTTCTTATTTATATCAACCATTAAATCCATCTATTTTAAGACTTATTGAATTAACAATTTTAGGTGCTAAAAAATATGGTAAATGAGTTGGCATGTGTGGGGAAGTTGCAGGTGATTGACAAAACGTTCCTTTATTATTAGGGTTAGGATATAAAGGATTAGATGAATTATCAATGAGTGCATCTTCGATTCCAAAAGTAAAATATGTTATAAATAAAATTAAAAAAGAAGATTGTATTGAATTAGCTAATAATGCTGTTTTATGTGAAAATCAAAATCAAGTTGCAAAGTTATTAGAAAAATTCTTTGCTAAAAATAAAATAAATATTGAATAATATTTATATATGGAAAATAATTTTACAAAAGACTTTATTTTA